>NZ_CALPCV010000005.1:0-117751 GCF_943193095.1 Parasutterella muris
GGGAAGGTCTTGCTCAGCAAGGGTCGGCATTGATGCCAGAACTCTGCAATTTCCGTGCAGGAAGTTTTGCCTTGCATCGCAGCAAGAAGAATGACGCAAAAGACAATATCCAATGGGTAAATGATCCGTCCGGGATCTCTGGGATCAATCACTTCTTGGGCAGGTGCGGCAATCTTAGCCGCTTGAAGTGAACCTTTTCTTCTGCGCGGTTCCAGAGTAACCAATTTCTCCAAATCAGTTTCACCGGGCGGAAGTTTTCCCAAAGTCTCCGTTGAAATTCTTCTGCTGTTTTTAATCTTTGGATCGTAAACGCTGACGACTCTTTGAACATAAGTCCAACCGTCTTTTCGTTTCGCACGAATGATAGAAGTGTGCTCTTTTGGGTTATCAGATCTTGGTCTTGACATAGCAATCACCTTATGTTGATCTCTAATATTATATTATTCATCACGATAAAAGGCAAGCACTTTTCCTAATAAATTCATGCAATTATCAGAAATTTTCGCAGATATTATTCAGATTTTTTATTAATATCGTGCGTCGAACCTGATTCCGAGGTTTCTCTTCTTTTGGCTTGTACGTTTATGGCCATCCTGAGGGATTGGGCAATTATGTGGACCATTAGCTCTCCCATATAGGAAGTTCGAGCTGCCTGCAGCCGATCTCCGTCATTGAGGACTTTAAATTGTCTAAAAGCGATTTCAACAATATTTCTCCGCCGGTAGATTTTCAATGCCTCGATCGGGTCTTCGAGCCAATCGCTGCGGATAACAAAGCAGCCGGCAGTACGCTCCCATAAACGAAGAGCCTCAAAATTCTTCTTCCATGCCTTCTTTTTCTTCACAGGCCTCCTAGCTAAGAGTGAATTTTTAGAGTTGGTATATTGGATAAATAATTTAAAAAACTTATACAAAATCAAATAGTTCAATCGACCAGATCTTATGTTTATACGTTTTACAGGTGTATTTCTATGAAAGAAGAGCGAAAGAATATTGCTTCGAGATCTTAATGACACGAGAGAGATTGCATATTCCTGCGAAGAGCATCCCGAAAGCACTTCATTTTTGTTCAAATCATTAAAACATACAGCCGAGAATATATTTAAATAAATATCGTTTATTTTCAAATAGATAATATGTAGATATATAGATAGCTGATTTAATAATCAGGAATTTTCTTTATTCCAGCCTAGAGAAAAATTACAACCACTCAAAAAGGTGAAGGGTTTTACCTAATTCCATCCCCCCCCCCTGAGAAATAGTAGTATCCGAGGCAATGTATCCCAAGCTATTACTATGTTAAAAAATATCGTATCAGTCCTGCTCTCGTTGTCTTTTGTCTCGTTTTCTGCCTTGGCACAGGATGCTAAGTACAGAGTCGCAGTTTCAGATTTGATTGTCAGTGAAGCAATTCCTGCAAAACAGCAGGAAATTGTCCGAAAATCATCTTTAATTTCAGATGTCGAAAACGCGATTCGTAACGGAAGAAAGTTTGAACTGCTTACCCGACGAGCTGCTCATCTGCAGGCGATTCGAAAAGAACAGGAGTTCGCTCAGTCGGATCTTGCTGCCGGCGATGCGGCTCATAAAGGTGAGTTTTCAAACGCTCAGTCCTTAGTACAGATTGAAGTTTTAGATTTCAATTTCGGCCGATCTGCCAGTAAAGTTCCGAACATCAGCAATAAATACAAAGTTCAGGACGGAGCTCGTATCGAATTGTCCGTTCAGATTATTGACACGAGCAAAGGCACTGTCGTCGCTTCATTCCCGATTAAAGCATCCAACTCCGGCGGTTCCTTTATCGCAAATGGAGTCGGTAGCCCTTCCAGAGCCGTTTTGGATAAAACACTTGAGGGTGTCGCCGGTCAATTGGCCAACCAATTGTCCGATACGGTTTTTCCCATCACAGTGCTTCGAGTTCAGGGCAAAAAACTTTTCATAAATCGCGGCAATGACAGCGGTTTAAAAGTCGGAGAGAAATTCATCATTTTTGAACCGGGCGAAGAATTAGTGGATCCGCAGACCGGTGAAAGTCTTGGTTCTGCTGAAACAGAGGTCGGTGAATGCACGGTCTCCAGAATCAACCCTAAGTTTAGCGTTGTTGATGTCACCAGCGGTGATCCTGCCTCGTTTGCTGAGGGATTCATTCTCCGTCGGCCGGTAGCAAACAATAAAAAGAAGTAAGAAATCGAAATGAATCTGAAGAAATTTAAACGTCTGACACTTTCCCTGTTGGTCAGCGCCGCTTTTAGCGCTGAGGTACTGGCAGCGGGAGTAATCACGAAAACGGTTCAAGCTGTTGGTACTGGGTCAACTCGACCGGTTGCGGTCCAGGCCGCATTGACTGAAGCGGTTTCTCAAGTTTCCGGTATTTCTCTGAAGGCGCAGACCGCATCGGTCAGTGCCGCGGCTTCGGCTGCGACCATTGAAGAGGATTCCAAAGGAAGATCAGAAGAGTCCAGGTCGTCTGTCAGCGATGCCCTAGCGAGCTCGACAGAAACAAAGACTAAAGGTCATGTGAAATCATTCTCTGTAGTGGATGTCACTGAGGAGCCGAATGGCTTGTTTAAGGCTGTGGTTGATGCGGATATCAGTGTTTATAAAGACGATTCACAGTCCACTAGAAGACGAATCGCTGTTATTCCTTTTTATTACAGAGGAAACACAAAACTTGTTGAGGACTTTGATCAGCGTCTGAGACAGAGTCTGGTAGATTATTTAACCGGAACTAGACATTTTGCAGTTCTGGACAGAGATTTCCAAGGCGATCGACTTGGAGAACTGGCCGGACTTTTAAATCCCGATGTCAAACCCGAGGAAAGGGCGAGGATTGGAAACAGCTTGGGCTCTGACTATGTCCTTGTCGGTCAAATTAACAACTTTGTACTGAAGCAGAACAACAAGCAGGACCCGTATACCAAAGAAATCAGTAAGGTTATCGAGGGACATGTGAGTTTGAGCTGGAGGTTGATTGAAGCGGCCACAGGTCAGATTGCAGCATCCGGCACAGAAGATAAGATCGTAAAACTTAAAAAGCCTGAAGATGTGTATGAACAAGGTGCTGAGGATGGCTATGCCATCGGAGCGAAACTTTCAAACATCATCTATCCGATTATGGCGCTTGCCTACAACAACGGTACTCTGACTTTATCTCAAGGCGGAGACACAGTTAAGGTAGGAGACGTATACAACTTGGTTAAATACGGCAAGGTTCTGGAGGATCCCTATACGGGAGAACCTTTGGCTCGAGATGAAATTAAAGTCGGGCAGGTCCGTATCAGTGACGCTTCTCCGAAAATTTCTCATGCTTCTGTCATTAAGTCGAACGTAGATCTGGTCGGTCTGGTGCCTCGTGAATACATCCTCAGAGCGCTGCCCCGGGAAGAAGCTCAACAGACAAAGAAGAAAGTTGTTAAAACCCAGCAACCTAAGTGGTAATTTCCAATGAATAACTTTAAAAAAATAGCGTTATGCGCGGCCGTCTTGCTTGCAGCCGGTTTATCTGCTTCGGTGGCAATCTCCCAACAGGCGGCTGACGTCAACGTCAGCTCTTCAGCCGCTGCCGCTGCTGTTTCTCATGGTGCAACGGCAATTGTGGCCGCCGACGTTAAAGACGTTAACGAGTCAGCGGACAATAAAGTAAAACGTGCGTACAAGGTTTCTAAAAACCCGCATTTTGAGCTGGAGAAACAGGTCAAGGCTTATCTCAAGGAAAAGAATCTTCGCGCTGGCGGAACAACAAATGCCCGCGGTAAGGTCATCTTTTATAAGGTTATTGATGTTGACGGGAATAAAGCCTCATCTGATTTTTTCCGCCAGGTTGAATTGGCCTATGAAAAAGCATACTTAAGTGCCCTGAAAGATTTCTCTAATTTCCTGGTGAATAAGACATCCTCGGAAATTTCTTCGGAATTTTTCAATGATGACAGCTCGAACGCCGGTGCATTTAAGAATGAAAAAGCAGAGGGCGTATCTAAGATTCAGGCGATCGGAGAAAAAATACTAGCTCTATCTGAAGCTCACCTCGACCAAGCTTTGCAAAAAGCGGGCGTGGATCCGTCGCAGTACTCGTCAAGACCTAAAGATGAAAAAATTCGTCTCTTAAATGACGTGCTTATTGCTAGGACAAAATCAGCGACGAGTATTCAGATGAGCGGCATCACAATTCTGGATAACTTCATTACTGTTAATGAAGACGGCAAGGCCGCGGTAGCCGTGGTTCTCATGCGGTCTCCAGTCACGCAGGATCTTGCTCTTTGCTTAAAGAACAGAGTTCCGCCGAATCTTAAGGCAGTAGGGGCTCCCCTTGAAGAGCAGCTGCCGGTGAACGACGACGAGAAACTGTCCGAACTCTACGGATCGCGTCTGTTGGTAGATGAAAACGGCCCTGCAGTTGTGTCTTTCGGATTCTGGTCTGTTAAGAAGTCCAATAATCCTACAATTCAAAGCCGTCATATCGAAGCCGCTCAGAAACAGGCTTCCGCAATTGCAAGAGCGAACCTTGCACAATTCTTGTCATTGTCCTTCTCTTCTGAAGAGAACGCTTCACGCGGAACTAAAACAGAAGAATACGCAGTGAAAGATGGAAAGACTGGCATGATTGATCCGAGTGTTGTAGAAGCTGCGGTCGAATCTATTGTTGATGAAAAATCTCGTCTTAAAGCCAGCGCTAATCTCTCCGGAGCCAGAAATATTGTCGATTGGCAGTATGAAGATCCTGAAGACGGCCAAATTGTCGTCGGTGTGGTTTTAGCTTTCAGCATGGACAGCATCAGCGCTGCAGCCGGATTAAAAGCTAACCAAAACAAGAGAGTCGCCTCCTCAGCCGTTGAAAAGAATTCCGAATCGAGTGAATCACAAAAGAGCAGAGATGCCGTTTCTAAGAAATCGGCAGTCACCTCTGCGCTAGATGTTTTTTAAACCTATAAAGTCCAGGGGAATCCCATGAAATTAAAAAGAAAACTTCTTATAACAGCAATTTTGGTTTCCGTTGCTGCGATGTCCGGTTGTGCGACGCACAGCGACCGCATCGGAATGACCGGAGAGGCTGAAAGTACGCAAACTTATGCTCAGGCATACCAGCCGGCACGAGAAATGCTGAACTCCGGGAAGGTTGAGGACCTGAGAGCCAAGATGCTGGAAAATGATAAGACTGCTGACGGCAAAGTTCTGACAAATGAAGAAATGAAAGAAAAGCTTCTTGAAACAGCAGGAGAGCTTGCTATTTTGGAAAGAGCTCTTTTGGCTTTGAATGCAGGAAGTCCTGAACGTGCCCGTTTCTTCTTTGATGTTGCAGAAGAGAAGCAGGCTAAAACAGAAAGCAGCGGCGTAACAGGAGCGTTAAGTTCGTTCGGCAAGAGCGGCGCGGCAGTCCTGACCGGCGCAGAAGAGATGCGCAATTATGAATTAAGAGGCTATGAAAAAGTCATGCTTCTTAACTACAAGTCGCTCACCTACCTGCTTACCGGAGATACGGAAAAAGCATATAACGTAGCTCGACGCGCTATTGACGTACAGCAGGAAGAGCATGAGAAGTTTGAAAAAGAATTAGCCGCTCTCAAAGAAAAAGGAGAAGAGGCTAAAGAATCTGGAACAGATGTCACCAAAGAACTGGGTAAATACAAGAAAGAGATTCTTAAGGACGCTAACAGCACTATGAGCTCCGCAGACGTCAAGAAAGCGAAACTTGTTAAATCCGCGTACGTCAATCCGTTTGGCGACTACATGGACGCGCTTATTCTTGAATTAGACGCAATCGGACAGCAGGCGGCCGATCTTGGCAGCGCGAAGACAGCTTATAAAAAAGCTCTGGAAAATAATCCTTCCTGCGGCGCGGCAAAAGAAGGTGTAAACAATGTAGAGAAGGGAGTTCCGGAAGGAAAGAAAATCGTTCAGGTTATCTTGTCTGACGGCTTCTCACCGGTAAGAGAGGAAAAGACGGCTAAGTTCAAGGTCGGCACTTATGCAGGCGAAATTCATTACGCCGATCTTGAATCTCAGCCGACAAACTTTGGTTCCGCAAGCGTTTCCGTTGGCGGACAGACGAAGAAGATGTCGAGTTTAACCAAGATGGAAAGTTTGATCTATCGTGATGAACTCGATCGTATGCCTTGGCGCCAGGCCATGTTCTTTGCGGCCTTTGCTCGTCATGTCGCTGCCGGCATCGCTCAGGCAGCCGCAGAGAAGAAGGCTGGTGTTTTCGGAACACTGGCAGGAAATATGGTTAGTAAGACGATCGGTGCGGCTCAGCATCCGGACACCCGTTCTTGGATGACTCTGCCGAATCAGATCATGGTTGCTCGCTTTATCGTTCCGGCCAATCAGCAGTCTCTGACGATTACTACCTATAACAAGGCTGGCGGAAAGCTCGCTTCTAAGTCGGTGAAACTGGAAGGCACTGACTCGACAGTGGTTTATGCCACGAGTTACAACAAGAACTTAACGGTTTCCGAGTTCCAGAAAAAAAGTAAGCAGGAAAACTAATGAAAAATATCTCTAGAAAAATTGCGCTGGTTTTGAGCCTGAGTGCAGTTCTGGGCCTTTCAGCCTGTGCAACTCAGGAACCGCAGCCGCCGGTTGCTCTTGAAGATACTTCTGTTTCTGGTTTAACGATCATCTACGGAACAGAGCCTTTGGCCAGATCCGTAGGATTTCTCGGCGGCAAGGTTTATCAGGACGGCAGCCTCAAACGAATGAGCGGCTCTATTAAAAACCTGACGCAAGCGACCTTCCCGGTAGAGTATCAGGTAACGTGGCACGACGTGAATGGTGCTCCGCTGCCGAATGCTTCATCCTGGACCCGTGTTACGTTAAATCCGAGAGCTCAGAAACCGATTTCCAGCTTTGCAAAGGGCACTGAAGGGCAGAGCGCTGTCCTGACGTTTAAGGTTCCTGCCGATGTCGAAATTTTTATTCCGGAGCCTGATCCGGTCGAAGTGATGAGATATCAGCAGGAGCAGGCAGCCAGAAATGCCGCTCAATAAAAATTCAAGGAATTAACTTATATGAAATTAAAACTTTTATCGTTGGTGTTGGCGACTGCTGCTTTAACCGGATGCGCAACAAGCGACAGTTCCAACACCGGATCTTTCCTGCCTATTGGGCGGACTCAAACAGTGTCCATTCAGGATTCTTCTGCAAGAATTCATTTAGATACCAAGGTAGCATTGAATGACATCATTGCTTTTTCTGAGAATCTGACCAACAAGATGCTTGCATCTCCGGTGTTTAAAAACGCCAAAAACAAGCCCAAGATTGTGGTTGGCAAACTTAGAAATACTACACACGATGAGAACATTCGAATCCAGGATATTCACGACAGAATTCAAGAAACCCTTTTCAATTCCGGAGTCGTGAGAGTTTTGGACGGATCTGCAACGAATTTCAACTACATTATGCAGACTGAAATTACAGACACCGTGCAGCGTGCACCTGACGGCCAAAAGATGGTCGACTACTCCATGAAAATCAAACTTTTCAACGTGAGCGGCGAACTGGTCGGACAGTGGAGTGATGATCTGTCTTTATTTAAGTCACGGTAACAAGTCATTCGGTCTCTTTTGTGTGAAAAGCGGTTTTACTACTACAGCAAAAGGGACTGAGCTTGTTATTGGCAGGGATGGATATGAGTCCGTCCCTATGACTGATGAGAAAATTCGAAGGTCTCTAAATCATTAAGAGCTCGCTTAATGCGGGCTTTTCTCATAACTGGATTTAATAAACGAATTCAGATCATGATTGCCGGAAGGCATGCGGTTTTCGTTATCACGGTCTTCAGAACGAATGAGCAGCGAGCAGATTCCTCGCCGGAGTGTGTTGGCGGTACGGTCTTACAAATAAGCCGCAGAATGGCAGCAATCATAGAGCTCACGTCGTTTTCGGACTGTATTTTTAAATACAAAACTGTGCCGAAGATTGAGCTTCAAGGTCTGTTGCTCACATTAGGGAAATCCCTTATTAAGATCAAAACTAAATAGTAAAATCAAATCATGGAAGTTGATTTGATCGCAGGGTTCTGCTAACGCAAATAAGAACGGACGCAGTCAAAGAAGTTGAGAATATAGGAGGCTTTTATGTCGAACAGTTTTTCTTCTAATTCTGTTGTTTGGGTGGACGGCCAGGTAACTCTTCCGAAACACATTCTTAAAGCGCTGGGTATCGAGAGCGGCCGCCGTTCAAATGTCACGTTTATTGTCGAAGACGGTCAGGTGCGCATCGTCAATAGTGCGGAATTCGCAATGAGCAACCTCAAGAAATATCAGCAGGACAGCAAAGAAGCTGCATAAGCAGCTGTCTTCATTCACCCGCATAATTGAGCGTCGTTTCGAGCGCTCGCCCCTTTAAGTTTAGCCTCTGGACCTTATCTTCAGGATGAGGGTTACAGGGGCTGTAATTTCTTATGTCGCAGATAAATAATTCCCTGAGAAACTGAATAAAAGCTGTAATTTCATATAATGAAAGAAGAATAAAAAATCCCTCAACTGTCCATTACCCACAAGGAGCTGATATGGATGCATTACTGTCCAATACCGCGGCAATTAATCAGCTGTTGGCACGTTACGGAGTGAAATTCGGAATTTATAAAGATGGGCAGTTCCATGAACAGCTTTTCCCTTTCGATTCACTTCCTCGCGTCATAAGTGCTGAGGAGTTCGCAGAACTGGAGAATGGCCTTATTCAGCGCGTTGACGCGCTCAACGCGTTTCTCAGAGATATTTACAGCAAAAAGCAAATTGTGGCCGACGGAGTTATTCCCGAAGACTTTGTGTTTTCCTCCGGAGGCTTTTTACCGGCTTGCGACCAGTTTATCCCGCCTGCGGGTATCTTCTCTCATATCTCCGGGATCGATCTGGTTCAGGCAAAAGATAAAACATGGTATGTCCTCGAAGACAATCTGCGGATTCCTTCCGGGGCTTCCTATCCGCTGATCGCTCGAAGACTTTCACGCATGGCTTCTCCTGAAACCTTTAAAAACAATGCGGTTTCGAGCAACAGCAATTACGGACTTCTGCTTCGTGAAGCAATGGAAAGCGTCAATCCCGGCGGAAAATGCGTCATTATGACGCCCGGACGCTATAACGCCGCTTTCTTTGAACACAGCTATCTTGCTGAAGTCACCGGTTATCCCCTTGTCATGCACAATGATTTGTTCGTTCAGGACAATAAGCTCTATTTCAAGGGCCGTTACGGCGTGCAGCAGGTCGGCGCGGTTTACCGCCGCATCTCCGATGATTTCCTTGATCCGCTGACTTTCCGAGCGGACTCACTCATCGGCGTGCCGGGAATTATGAATGCTTATCGCGCCGGCAATGTCGCGATCATTAACGCGCCCGGAAACGGCGTCGCGGATGACAAAGGCATCTATTACTTCGTGCCGAAGATGATTGAATACTATCTCCACGAAAAGCCGATTCTCAAAAATGCTCCGACTTATCTGCCTTTCTACGAGGAAGACCGCAAGTACTGCCTCGAGAACCTCGAAAAGCTGGTTATTAAAGATGTGGCAGAAGCGGGCGGCTACGGAGTGCTCTTTGGAAAAGATCTTTCTGCTGAAGAGCTTGAAGACTGGAAAGTGCGTCTGCAGACGGAATCTCGACGCTTCATTCTGCAGGAGGTTATCGATTTTATTGACCTTCCGGTATTGGAAGGCGCTGAAGTGAAGGACAGAAAGGCTGATTTGAGAGCCTTTGTCATCACCTCGGCAAACGGAACAAAAGTTTGGCACAGCGGTTTGACACGCTTCTCCCGCGTCGCGGATTCTTTTGTCGTCAACTCTTCACAAGGCGGAGGCTTTAAAGACACATGGGTTTTATCTCGATAGAACAAAGCGATAACCTCTTCTGGTTAGGCCGGTATGCCGAACGTGTATACCGCACGATTCGTAGCTTCGAAGCCTTATGCGACGTGATGCTTGATATTGATGAACAGGCATACAAACCGTTCTGCGCTGCGCTGAATATCCCGGATATCTACAAGGATTCCCTCGACTTCATCGACAGCTATCTGTATGAGCCGCAGAATCCGGATTCTCTTTACAGCAATCTGTCCCGCGCTTACGACAATGGATTGGTGCTTCGCAACACCATTTCGTCTCCGAGCCTTTCCTATCTTCAGCTCGCGATGAACTGCATGGAAGAAGGAAGAAGAAATCGGGCAAACGCGCTGGTCGGACGACAGGTTATGGATTACCTGCTCGCGTTCTGGGGCAGTGTCGATGAATACGTCGCGTCAGGCCAGGAGCGCTGTCTGATCAAGGCAGGCCGTTACCTTGAGCGCTTGGATATGCAGATTCGTCTTGGCGAAAGCTGGGAAAGCATCGGAGTGACGCTGGGCAAACTGGAAAGACGCCTTATCGGCGCGAAACTTCTTTACGATACGAATAAATTCAGACTCCTGCTCAACTTCGCTCAGTTGGCAGACGATGATGAAGAAGTAAGAGAAATTGCTTTAGAAAATATAAGAACACTTCTGCTCTAAACAATGAAAAAATACCTCTATATGCTGCGCGCGGATTTGTTTTTTTCCGAGCCGGTCACCGAACATACTTTTGTGCTTCGTGCGCTCCCTGTGAGCGACGTGACTCAGGAAATTACCCGAGCGTCATTGACTTGCCAGCCAAACGCGCGCCTCTCCAACGGGACCGACAGCCAGGGAAATAATATTTCTCTCGGTTATATCGCTGAAAAACATTCGACGTTCTCCTTCTGCTCAACCGGAGAAGTGCAGCTGAATCCGCAGTTTCGAAGCCGCGAAGGCGCTTATCCGTATTATCGGTACTCGACAGCACTAACCCGTCTGAGCGGCGGCTTGGAAGACTATTATCTGACGAATCAGATTTCGGGGACCCCGACAGAAAAGGCCTATCACTGGATGGATCTGCTCTCACGCGATCTTCGCTACGAAAAGGGTGTGACGACCACCGAGACGAATGCGGCTGCCTGCTGGGAAATCGGCGCCGGTGTCTGTCAGGATTTTACGCATGTCATGCTTTCGCTCTTACGCGCTGACGGGATTGTCTGCCGATATGTGGCCGGCCTTCTCAAGGGTGAGGGCGCGACGCATGCGTGGGCTGAATATTTCGACGGAGAGTGTTGGATTCCGATTGACCCGACACACAACCGAGTCTGCGGCGATGAATATATGAAAATCTCTCATGGATTGGACTTTAGCTGCTGTGCGCTTGAAAGAGGAATTTTCCACGGAGGCGCCCATCAAAGCATGTTTTCAAAGTGCGCGTTGACAGAGATCTGAAATGATTGAAAACGTTGTGACGGTCAAACTCCCCGTGGGTGAGTCTTTGGTGATTCGCAAAAACCGACATCAGCCGGCAGCTGCGGGAACTAAAAAACTCAAGAGACTCTGCATTGTCTCGGGTACTCACGGCGATGAGCTTGAAGGCCAGTGCGTCTGCTACTTTCTCAATAGAATTCTGAAGGAAAATCCTCAGCACCTTAATGGGATTGTCGATATTTATCCTGCGCTCAATCCGATGGGTATTGATACGATTCAACGGGGCTTCCCCGGGTTCGATCTGGATATGAACCGAATCTTCCCGGGAAGCGCTGACGGAGCGCCGACCGAGTGGGTCGCGAGTCGTTTGATGGATGAATTTGCCGGTGCGGATTTTGCGATCGATATACATGCAAGCAATATCTTTCTCCGAGAAATTCCTCAGGTCAGAGTCAATATCACGACGGCTGACTCACTGGTTCGTTACGCCAAAATGCTCGACGTGGATTTTGTGTGGGTACATCAGGCCTCAACCGTTTTGGAGTCGACACTGGCCCACAGTCTGAATTCGATCGGAGTGAAGACTCTGGTAGTAGAGGCAGGCGTCGGTATGCGCATTACAGTCGATTACTGCCAGCGGCTCACAAACGGCATACTGAATCTGATGAAAAACGAGGGCATGTGGACTGGTCCGGTGCGCCCCGTAAGCGCTCCGATTATTTCCTTGGACCGTGCGGTCAGTTTTGTTAACGCTTCTGTCCCGGGTGTGTTTATTCCGAGTGTCCGACACAGTGACAATGTGAAAAGAGGCGAAGAATTCGGAACAATTGTGGATCCGCTGACAGGAGAAGTTCGCCAAAAATGCGTCTCCGAAGTTGACGGGCTGCTGTTTACTTTGCGTGAGTATCCGATCGTTAATGAGGGCTCGCTTATCGCAAGAATTCTTCAGGAGGCGGCGCGATGAGAGAAGAACTTCTTTATCGAATGGAGTCAGCCTATCGGGAGGACTTCGAAATTAAGGCCTTCCATTTCGGAGGAACAGAAAAGACGCTTTGTATCGTCGGCAGCCTTCGCGGCAATGAAATCCAGCAGCTCTATATTGCCGGCTGTCTGGTTAAGAAATTCAGAAAGCTGGAGGAAGAAGGCAGGATCTGCAGAAAACACGGTCTCACGGTTGTTCCCTGCGGCAATCCGTACTCTTTAAATGTCCGCAAACGATTCTGGGCGATGGATAATTCCGATATTAATCGGATGTTCCCGGGCTATGACAAAGGCGAGACGACACAGCGTATCGCCGCGGGTCTTTTTAATAAGATTCAGGGATACAAGTTCGGCGTGCAGCTTTCATCTTTTTATTTGCCGGGGGACTTTGTTCCGCATGTTCGCATGATGCGCACAGACTATCAGGATATCGGTCTGGCTCAGCTCTTCGGTCTTCCGTTTGCGGTGCTGCGCAAACCGATACCGTTTGATACCACAACGCTGAATTTTAACTGGCAGGTTTGGGACACAAAGGCGTTTTCTCTTTACAGCCGCTCAACGGATCGGATCGATCCGCAGGGTGCAGAGCTTGCGGTATCAGCGGTCTGCCGCTTCCTTGCGCGAATGAATGTGATTACGGACAACGTTTACGGCGGTTATGAATCAACCGTACTCTTGGAGGAAGAACTGCTGACCGTCAAGTCTCAGGCTTCCGGATTGTTTGTGCCGCTCGTCAGTTCATTCACTTCCGTGGAGAAGGGCCAGCCGCTCGCCAATATCATTGATCCGCTGAGCGGAGAAATTATTTCTCAAGCCGTTTCTCCGGATGTGGGCATAATCTTTTTTGCCAAGGACGACTCTCTGGTCATGGAGAATGAAATTCTCTTTAAAATTGTGGGCAAGCTTCACAAGTAACAGAGAGACTCAATGGCTGATGAAAGTTATAACGTTCCAAACCTCGCCGACGGCGAGGTTTTTCGGGTTGAGCAGACTATCAAGCGCAGCCGTTTCATAACTTCAGTCGGCCGTACTGACAGTGTGGAATCAGCCAAAGCTTTTATCGAAAAAATTAAAACGGAATTCGCGGACGCCCGCCATAACTGCTGGGCCTATTGCGCTGGCGCAGCCGGTTCCTCCGATCGTGTCGGCGCAAGCGACGACGGAGAACCGCACGGAACCGCAGGGCGTCCGATGCTGACCATCGTGACGCACAGCGGAATCGGAGAACTTACGGTGGTTGTGACACGTTATTTCGGCGGCATCCTTTTAGGAACGGGCGGCTTGGTTAAAGCCTATCAGTCAAGCGTCAGGATGGCGCTTGAAACGCTCCCGATTCGTAAAAAAGTGCCGGTAGAAGCAATCACGCTCAGTATTGAACACCGATTTATCAACCAGTTTCTAAGACTCCTTGAAGACTTCGAGGGGCGTGTCCTCAGTAAAGAATTCGCGATGGATGCGGAGTTCTCTTTAGAAGTACCGAGAGACCGCGCTGATGATTTTTGCAAAAAAATCGAAGAAGTCACAGCGGGCTCTCTCCTGCTTGAGCGGGAAAAGAGAGCGGAATCCTAGTCTGTCAAAGCGGCCGCCGAATTGAACTTCGGCGGCCGGACGCTGTTTAACTGACGAGAAGACGAATGTTGTTTGCGGAAAGCTTATCCGCAATATCTCGGTAAGCGCTCTTATTTTCAGAAGATGATTTCACCAGAACAAATCCTTCCGTTATGGCCTGCGGAGCAATGAGCTGCGTGCGGGCAAGCTGAAGTGCCATGGCAAGCCTTGATCGTTCTTGTTCAGAAAGTGCGGAAATCGGAGAAATCGTCGGACCGTTTAATGTGGAACTGGTTTTGACGAGCAGACTGCTGCCTTGGAAACGAAGCTTAAAGCCGGCCTCTAAGAGTCCGAGATATTCGTTAGCGAACTGAACCAGTAGTTTGCGGGCCAGTTCAACCGGGTTTTCAGGGTGCTCGGACGTACCGATCAGAGACTTCCAGCCCTGAATTTGTTCACTAAGGGAAGTAAATTCTTTTTCTTCGCGTCTTCTTCTGTTTCTGTTGTTAAGATTGCTGGCGACTTTCTCCCGCAGAACTGCGGCTTGCCCGCTTACGACGTGGAACTGATCGCTCTTCTGATTCAGAATTTCATCGAGCTGAGATCGTGTGAGATGCGTCAGTTCAAGTTTTTCAAGTCCCGCAAGCTCTTCTTTCTTTTGATCGAGCTGCGTCTCGTAAGTTTTAAGCCTTTCGCTGAGTTCAGTGCTCTGACGTTCAAGTTCGCTGAGCTGTGTAGACGAAATCACGGAAGAGAGGAAAGTGACTTCGTTCGGGAAACCGTATTTGTTCAGGTTCAGCACAAAGTTAGCGGAAAGCTCAGCCACCTTCAGCTGAATCTCGTTTCGCTCACCTTCAAGTGAATCAATTTTTTCCTGGTTTTCATTTAAGGCGTTCTGTCTGGCTTCGTAGACGGTCTGAGCCTCGTCTTTAAGCCGCTTCGCGTTCTCGCACTCGGACTCTATCGCACCGATAAATTCGTCCGGGCTGTGGTTGGCGATGGCTTCGTGACGATCTTTCTGCAGTTTTTTGAGTTTCTCTGCAATTGCTTCGAGGTTCGTTTCGATGTCTCCCACAGTCTTTTTCTGGACGGTATAAAGCTCGTTCTCACTGCGAAGCTGCTCCGCATCTTTAGCGATAGCCGCAGAGAGCTCTTTATGCTCGCTGCTCCACGCAAGCCACTGTTCGCGCCGTTTCACCAATGTCGGGAAGTTCTGCTTCTGCATGGCCGGCGTCGAGGCTTTAAGGCCGTAGCGGGCAAAGGTGCGCTCTAAAAGTCGGGTTGTGTTGACGCGGGCAAGCTCGGATTCTTTTTCTTTTTTGTAGAGCTGCTGGAGTGAATCCGAATCATTTTTAATGGTCAGTTCCAAAGAGTCGCAGCTTTGACGAAGTTTGCGAAGTTCTTCTGACGTTTCGGAAAGCGCTTCTTCTAAAGCGGCTATCTGCTCTAAACCTGCGTCAATTTTTTCTAACCGGGTTTTGAGATCATCGCGCCGATTGACAAGTGCTGTCTGCTTCTGGCGAACGAGCGGTCCCCATACGATGGGCTTTTTCTCTCTTAATCCGGTCAGTCCGAGCTCAGCGGTTTCGCTCAAAATAAAATCTTTTTCACTTTCGAGTTTTTTCGTCAGATCACTGAGTCTGGTTTCGTGCTCGTTTAAGCTCTGCAGCAAAGCGAGGTGATCAGCCTCTAAAGATTCTTTGGTTTGTTTTGCGGCAGCCGCTTCAGCTTTTGCTTTTTCAAGTTTTTCAGCGGTGTTGGTATCGAAATGAAGTCCGGAGGCATAAGGATGATGAATCGCGCCGCAAAGCGGACATGGTTTCCCGTTCATGAGCTCGCTTCTAGCCTTTTCATAAGAGAGGACCTGAAGATAGAAGGCATGGGCTGAGGAGGTTGCTTCAACCAGAGCTTGCTTATCCCGCAATGTCTGGATTGCCGCGGACAGTGAGAGCGACGAGATGCGAAGGGCATGCTTGGTTCCCTCGAGCAGCTCTTTCTCCTTAACTTGTTCTTCGTGATCCATGGCCAGAAGAGAAATTCGTTCGACCATTTCATTGACCTTGGCAAGATGCGCTTCACGCTCGGCGAGTAGGGCATGAAGCGATTCGGGGGAGTCATGTCCGACCGTTTTAATGAGAATTCGCTTTTTTGTCGTGAGTTCGCTCTGCAGCGAAAGTTCTTTCGCTTTTTGCTGAGACAGTGCGGCTTGTGTTGCGGTCAGCTGAGAGCGGTTGAGTTCGATTGTTTTCTGAAGGTTGCGCTGATCTTCCTGAAATTTTTCAATATTGCTGTTTTCATCCTCGATGATCAGGAGCTCTCTTTCATATTCGTCGAGCTCGGAGACAAGCAGCGAGTCGCTGCTCTGTTCATTCATCTTTTTAGCAAGCAGCTGCTCGCGCATATTGGCTTGAGAAAGCAAAGCTTTCAGTCGGTTAACGTTTTCCTGAATCAGACGCAGTGCGGTTTGTTCGCGAACCAAACTGTCTTTGGTGTTCTTCTGTTCAATTGAAAAAGAAGAAATATCCTCATCAAGCGTACGCACTCTTTCAACAATCTCGCGTTTCTCATGGAATTCATTTAACGAGAGCTGGTAGTTCTTATCCGCTTCGTTCAGGGCTGCGACGGCCGAACGAACTTTTTCCGACAGGAATGGAGTTGCTTTCTTTAAATCCGAGAGTTCCTTCTGGATTTCTTTTTCATGCTCTCTCTGCTGAACGATGACGTCGTATTCAGGCTGGAGCTTATCGGCTTTCCTGGCCTTCTCGAGGACGGTTTGCTTGACGCGGAATCGGGCGATGTCTGCATCAACGACGGCCTTCTGTTTGGAGAGCTTAGAGATTTCCTCCTTGAGTAGAGCAATTTTTCCAATCCATTCAATTTGGGACTGATTTTTTTGAACGTCGCGCTGAAGCGCGGCAAGTTCCTGTTCCGTTCGCACGAGCATCTGGCTAAGGTTTTGCTCTTCCTCCTGAGAAACCGCGGGAATGGAGGCAATGACTTTCTCTGAAGCCTGAAGCATCGCTTCTTTTTGTTTCACGATGCCTTCTGCGGCAAGCTGCAGCCGCTGAGTGTCTGTGTTTGGCGCGCTCAGGCATGAGCCGAAGGCAAAAATGCCGTCACTTGCGGAGAGTTTATGGTTCCAGTGTTTCGCGTCTAAGAAAATAGCACTGAAGAAATCTTCTGAAGAGATGTTGGTCAGCTGTGAAATTTTCCATTTAGCCGAAGCGTCGTCTTTTTTCGTCAAAACGGCTTCAGAGCCGTTCCATTCAGCATCGAAAATTCCTTCTGAGGATTCAAGCGCGGCCCGCACGGACTTAAATTCTGAGTCTCCGTCTTGATCGGAGGGCCCGAATAAGACAAGTCTCAGGGCGCGCGCTGCGGATTCCGCATCCGCACTTTTTTCGCTGAAGTAATTTTCTTCAACTGTGAAATCAACATGAAAAGGAGATCTCGAAAAATCTGAGGGAACTGCCTCTAAAGAAAGAATTTTCATGCTTACCTTGATATTTTTTCGTTAGTAGGTGACTTTAGTCAGACCGTAGCCAAGTACAAAGAAAATCACAGACAGAATGATCCACATGATCGTGAGGATACGTGTAGTCTGCAGAATTTTTTCACGCTGATATGCGGAAAGATCAGGGGTCAGAAGAAGTCTTCCGAACTTGCTGAAGTAGCTGCCGCAGAAGCCGCCGATGAGCACAGGGATAATGCCCCACCAGTAACTGAATCCGATCCAGCCGATTAAAACTCCTGAACCGACAAGAAAAGCAATAAGAATTGGGTACGCAAACATTGAATATAACCTCCACACAGCACTTTACCGCAATCGACCGATGTACACAAAACGGAGATTTCAAGGAGTACAAAAATGCCATAAAAAAACGCCGCGAAAAGCGGCGCTTTGGTGGTTAAATCAGTTTACTTGGTCAGATCGGCCGGTACTTTACCGCCGTTTTCAGCAAGTTTCCGCATTACGGCTTTGTGAAGCCATACATTCATTTGAGCATAATCACCGCCGATAAGATCTTTCGGGCATCCGAGCTCTTCAGCCAATGTTTTGCGGTTAGCTAGAGAGGAATCAATACCGAGAAGCTTCATCAAGTCAACGATAGAAGTTTTCCAGTTCAGATTAGCTCCGCTCTTGCTTGCGATCTCTTCGCATACTGCAATGACGTCAACGGTTTGGGGAGCTTCAGAAGCAGAGGCCTCGGGCGCAGCGGGTTCAGCTGCGGCTGGGGCTTCCGCGGCTGCGGCTTCAGTGCCGGCAACAGCTTCAACTGCCTTATCTTTCACTAAACCGAGTTTTTCCATGATTGTATTGAAAATGCCCATATGGCCTCCTGTATCTCAATGACTAATTAATCGGAACTACTGTGTTCTTGATTCTGAATATTACTCTCAGCCTCAAAAATGGATTGGTATAAACCCCGATTTAGGCAAAGGAAGCTGACTGCCTGAGATTAGATATTTATCGCAGGTCAGCTAAAAAGAAAATCACCCGGAATAAACAATCGGTAAACTTAGAGTCGGATTGCGAAAATATCAAAAAGAAGTTAATCAAAGGAGAATTCGCTTGTTTACGCTAACTCTGCTCATGGCTGCGGCATCTGTCTTTACAGCGGCAGTGTTTATCTATTGCTTTAAGAAGCAGAACGCGGGGCGGATTTCCTTTTCGATACTTCTTTTGACGGGCGTGAGCCTTATTGCCGCATCTGCCCTGTATGCGGGACTCGGCCGCTTCAGTGATTGGCAGGACGCTAAGGTTGAAACGCATATCGATCCTCGGCTTGCGGCAAAAATCACCGAAGCAAGAAGGGAGGTGCTGCGGTTTCCGGACAGTGCGGATAAGAAAATCGAACTTGGAAGACTGCTGCTTCAGGGCGGACGCTTTAGTGATTCGGCACAGGTATTTGAGCAGGCGATTGCCCAATACCCGCAAAGAGCTGATCTGTACGGATTAAAGGCAAGAGCGCTTTATTACGCAAACGGAAGAATAATCACGGACGATGTTCGGGAGAGCATTGATGCGGCCCGGGCGTTAATACCCGCGGAAGCTGAAAGCACGATGCTCGTCGCAGAAGACGCTTATCGAAGAGGAGACTACAGTGCCGCTGTAGAAGAGTGGCAGAAAGTGCTGAGATCCGGTTCAGCCGGGATCAATCGAGAGGCGGTAGCAAATGCGGTTAGAAGCGCACAGGCCAAGCTTCAGAAGTCAGAGCAAAAATAACAGACCGTTTGGATACCGGTGAAAGCGACAAAGAGGAGAATCACGTGTTACCAGAGTTAGGACATTTTCTTTTAATCCTTGCGGCAGTGATCGCTTTCGTTTTTCCATGGACGATACTCTACGGCGTGCTAAAGGGCCGCCCCGTGTTTACAGGCCTCTGGCGTCCCGCGGTTCTGACGGTGTTTGCCGGTCTGACACTTTCGCTCTTTTCGCTCGCATACGCTTTCCTGACCAATGACTTCTCAGTCACTTATGTCTCAGAGAACTCAAATTCGTACTTAGAGACTTTTTATAAAATCGCGGCGGTTTGGAGCAGTCACGAAGGTTCTATGCTGCTCTGGATTTGGCTGATTTCCTGCTGGACAACATTGTTTGCGCTTCTGACAAAGGAATCCGAAGAGGTGAAAGCGCCTGCCGTCGCTTCAGCGCTGCTGATTATCGGTCTGCTGTCTCTTTTTCTCGTTTTTACTTCGAACCCGTTTGCGCGTCAGCTCCCGATGGTACCCGCCGAAGGCAAGGATCTGAATCCGATTCTCCAGGACATCGGAATGATTTTTCATCCACCGCTTTTATTTTTGGGCTACGCAGGGATTTCTCTCTCGTTTGCTTTCTCAATCGGCTGTCTTCTTCGCAGGCAGCTGACTCCGGCTTCTCTGAATTCACTGACTAAAATTTCGGTCATAGCCTGGGGCTTCTTGACGGCGGGAAATGTTCTCGGTTCCTGGTGGGCTTATAACGAGCTCGGCTGGGGCGGCTGGTGGTTCTGGGATCCGGTTGAAAACTCCTCATTTATCCCGTGGCTGCTCGCAAGCGCTCAGCTTCACGCGTTTTTGCTTGCCCGTAAACGTCACAAACTCTGCAAGGGCGTGCTGTTTATCCCGATTGCCGCTTTTACCGTTTCACTCATCGGCACCTTTATTGTGCGCTCCGGCGTGATCCAGTCGGTTCACGCCTTCGCTTCCGATCCGAATAAGGGGCTCTTCCTGATTGCAATAACGGTGCTCATGGCACTGCCCGCGCTGATTCTTTTTGCCCGAAACGCGGTCTTTTTTAAGGGCGATACTTCAGAAATCAATGCTTATGATGCCGCCGTATCCATGGCTGTCATGATTCTTAGCGCGGCTGCGGCAGTGGTTTTATTTGGAACCGTGTTCCCGCTTATTTATCAGGGGTTCGGACTCGGAAGTCTGTCTGTCGGTGCTCCGTACTTTAATTCTATCTTCGCGCCGCTGACGATTGCCGCGGCTTTGCTGATCAGCGGCTTTACGCTGTTTAGACAAAGAGCCGCCGCGGTCGCAGCGGTTATTGCGGTAAGCGCTGCCTCATCTGCTGCGATCGTTTTTTTCCTGCATCCGAAGGAAGAGATTATGACGGCCTTCGCAGTCTTTGCCTGTGCAATGCTGTTTCTGAGTCTCATCACAGAGACGCTGATAAAACACGTCGGACAAAATTGGTTTGCGTTTCTCGCTCATTTAGGCATTGCGGTATCAATGGTCGGAGTGATCGGCGATACGCAGTTTCAGCAGGAGGCGCTGGTCCGAATGGGGCCGGGCTACGGAAGACCGCTCGGGGACTTTATCTTTGTTTACGACAGAACCGATAAAGTCGACAGCAAGTCTTTTTATGCGGCTGAGGGACGCATTATCGTGCTTGATAAGGATGAAAAAGAAATTACCGAGCTTCGTCCGCAGCGTCAGACGTTTAAGAGCAACGGAATGCAGATGACGCACGCTGGCATCAGCCACGGCCTGTTCCGTGATTTATATGTCTCAATGGGCAATCAGCTTTCCGCGGAAGAGTATCTGATGCGTCTGAATATTAAACCGTTGATGATATGGCTTTGGCTTGGCGGACTCTTGATGATATTCGGTCTTTTCTTTGCTCGGACGTTTAGAAGAGAAAAGGATCTCTCATGAAAAAAATTATCTATGTTCTGACATGCTGTTTGGCCTTGTGCTTCGCATCCCTGTCGTTTGCGGCGGTCTCGAGTGCTGAGATCCGCGCTCAGGCGATAGAAATATCCAAAGAGCTGAGATGTCCCTCCTCAATGACTCAGTCTCTTTATGAGTCGGAAGCGCCTATCGCGGCTGAGCTGAAAGGGCTTATCTATAAAAAGTTAGCGGCAGGGGAATCAAAAGAGCAGATTCTTACGTTTCTAAGCGAGCGCTATGGTGAGCAGATTCGATATGAACCAGCGATGAACGCTTCTACTGCAATGCTGTGGCTCTTTCCGGCGTTTTTATTTTTAACGATTTTCTTCTGGTTTGTCATCGCAGTCCTGCTCAGGAAAAAATTAAAGTAAGCGGGTTAATAAATCATGGGCGAAGTTCTGTGAAGAGAACGCAGAAAGCGGGATAATTATAGATTCGCACTATCTGTTTTTACTGTGAATATATAGAAAATGAAAACGCCCGATTCCGCGCGCATTCTCGAAATTCTAAAGCAGCTTTGCGCAATTGCTTCTGTTTCCGGTCGAGCCGAACAGGAGAACCGCTGCGCTCAATATATTGCCGATTTTCTTAATCGTCTCATCCCGGAATCCGAAGGCCGCCTCTCGGTCAGATTGGTTCCCTGTGAGGGAGACGCGCTGGGACGAAATGCGGTGATTGCCCTTTTGAGGGCTTCGCGGGCAACCGACAAGACGATTATTCTGACCGGCCATTTTGATGTTGTGGATACAGCGGTCTGCGGCGAACTTCGCGAGCAGGCTTTTAATCCCGACGCTTACACAGAATCTCTGAAAGGCTTCGCGATTTCTCAGGAAGCGAAGAAAGATCTGGAAAGCGGCAACTGGCTCTTCGGACGCGGAACGATGGATATGAAGGCGGGACTTGCTCTTTTTCTTGCCTCAATGGAGCAATGGATCAGAGACCGAGATCTCGCAGTCAACATTCTCTTTTGGGCGGTTCCGGATGAGGAAGCCAACAGCGCGGGCATGATCGGAAGTCTGAGAGCTTTCAGTGATTTATGCCGCAGTGAACATTTAAAGTGTGTTGCTGCGCTGACCGGAGAACCGTGTTTCTGGACTTCCGAGACGGAAATGACCGAAGCGGTTCGTCCATATTATTTGGGGACTACCGGAAAACTCATGCCGTTTTTCTATGCACTCGGGAAACCCGCACATGTCGGAAATTATTTCGAAGGCTTGAATGCCGCTCTCATGTTGAGTGAAATCGTTACCGAAGCGGAGACGGATATCAAACTCTTTGAAGGTGAGGGGCTTGATTTGCTTGCACCGCCGACCTGTCTGTATATGCAGGTCAGACGCGAAAGCTATTCGGTCACGCTGCCCGAAGCGGCAGTGGCGTACTTCAACGTTTTAACCGCCCGAAAAGATGTTGAAGACATTATGCGCTGGGCATGCCTGACAGCGGCGAGCGGAGCCGCAAAGACCAGAAGAAGAATCGAAGAAGCGCGCCTCTTTGCCCTCACAAAAGGCGCGGATTATCCAGATTGCCCGCAGGTGAATATTCTTCAGTACAAGCTTTTGAGAAAAATGGCGGTAGCCAAATGCAAAGAGCGTTTTGAGGAGGAACTGGCCGGTTTTTGGAAGAGTGTTCCTTCAGACATCGATGCCCGGGAAGCGGCGATCAAAGAATGCGAATGGCTGATCAGCAAAGCGAATCCGCCTCGTCCCGCGATCATTGTGGGACTTCTGCCTCCGTACTATCCCGCCAGGGTCAACCGCAGCGCCTCGGAAGAAGAGCGCGAGCTCAGAAGCCGGATGGAAGAAGTGGTGGCGCAGGCCAAAGAGATGAGTTCCGACGGTGCGGTGCGCATGCATGAGGTATTCGGAGGAATTTCCGATCTCTCGTTCCTCGGCTTCAAAACGCTGAACGAACAGGCCTTGAGAGCGGCGCCAAACATGGCCGGCTGGGGCAGAGTATTCCATCTTCCGACCGACATTGATTTCAGTGAAGAGATTCCGGTCGCAAATATGGGCCCCGCGGGCAGGGACGCGCATCAGATGACTGAAAGACTTGAGCTGGATTATTCGCTCAATATCGCGCCGAAACTGCTTTTGGAATTAATCCGCAAACTCTCCTAAAAACACCAAAGCCCGCTTGCTGCGGGCTTTAGTGACTGAGGACTGCGGAATTTACTGCGGCGCATCCCGCACCGCAGTAAACCGACTATTTGCCGAAGCTGTCCTTAAGGGCAACGGCAAGGTTGAATACGAGATTATCTGCGGAGAAGTCCTTCTGATCGGCGACATAGTAGCCGTTGCGCTCAAACTGGAAGCGATCTTCCGGTTTGGCAAGCTTCAGAGAGGGTTCAACGTAGGATTTGCAGACTGTCTTGCTGTCCTTATTGATGAGTGTGCGGAAATCTTCCTCTCCGCTGTCAGGTTTCGGAACGCTGAATAAGCGGTCGTACAGTCTGATCTCGGCAGGCAGCGCCTCCTTGCAGGAGAGCCAATGGATTGCAGCCTTCGTCTTGACGTTGTTGGCGCCGGCCGAACCGCTGCGGGTTTCCGGATAGTACTTGGCGTGGACTGTGACGACTTTGCCGTCCGCATCTTTTTCCACAGAGGTGGCTTCAACCACGTAGGCATGACGCAGACGGACCGGTATTGCGGGCTTCTCTGCAGTTGCCAGAGTAAGACGGCGATAGCCTTTCGGAGGATTTTCCGAGAAGTCGGAGCGCTCAATCCAAAGTTCTTTCGAGAACATCAGGCTGCGAGAGCCTCTTTCGGGATGCTGCGGATGATTCGGCGTTTCAACCTCTTCGGTCTGATCTTCCGGATAGTTGTCGATGACCAGTTTGATCGGGTCCTGTACGGCGATTCTTCTGTCAGCCTGAGCGTCAAGAACTTCTCTGAGGGCGCCTTCCAGCACAGAGTAGTCAATCCATGCACCGGTCTGTTTAGAAACGCCGATTCTTTCACAGAAGAGTCGGATCGCCTCAGGAGAGTAGCCGCGGCGGCGAAGACCGACGAGTGTCGGCATGCGCGGGTCATCCCAGCCGTCGACCAGACCTTCTTTGACGAGCGCGATCAGTTTGCGCTTGCTCATGACCACATAAGTTAAGTTCAGGCGATTGAATTCGTACTGATGCGGAAGCAGGAAGTAGTTAGCTTTGACCGTCTGACTCAGAACATCCTGAAGCAGCGGAGTGAAGACGGCCGGGTTTGCGCTGACCGCATCAAGAACTGTTTTAGCGGTTTCCGCGCTGAGTTTCGCCGGGTCTTCTTTGATCGCCGTCAGAATTTCAAAGACCTTTCTTTCATCAGCGGTCTGTCCGAGTTTCCACTTAAATTTGACCGCGGCTTCCATAAAGGGCTTCTGCGCTTCAAAGTCTTTGGCTGCAAGCTCACTGACATAAGCAGCGGCTTTTTCAAAAAGCGGAGCACGGGTGATCGGAATTGAGCGTTCGGTAGCCCAATTGTAGAAAGCGCGCTGATCTTCGAATTCCAGCGTGCAGATCGAGTGCGTAATATTTTCCAGAACGTCTTCGAGCGGATGCGCGAAGGTATACATCGGATAGATGCACCACTTATTGCCTGTGCGGTGATGTTCGGCAAAACGAATACGGTAGATCGCCGGGTCACGCAGATTGATATTGCGGGAAGCCATACCGATCTTGCTGCGGACAACCATGCTGCCTTCAGGATGTTTGCCTTCTCTCATCTCGCGGAAAATGCGAAGATTTTCTTCCGGAGAACGGTTGCGGTACGGAGAGTTGACACCGGGAGACTTGAGCGTGCCGCGGTTTTCACGAATTTCGTCTGCGCTCTGTTCGTCAACATAAGCGCAGCCGATCTTGATTAAATGCTCCGCGATCTCATACATGTAATCAAAGTAATCGCTCGCGAAGTAGTAGTTGATTTCTTTATCGTCTTTCCAATCAAAGCCGAGCCAATTGACAGAGCCTAAGATGGAGTCGACATACTCCTGATCTTCTTTGACGGGGTTCGTATCGTCAAAGCGCATGTGGCAACGGCCCTGATAGTCTTTGGCCAAACCGAAGTTAATGCAAATACTTTTGGCGTGCCCGATGTGAAGATAACCGTTGGGTTCCGGCGGGAAACGCAGACGAGCTTTGGCTTCGTCAACCGGTCCTTCCATTTGCTCGGTGTAGGTGCCGGGAGCGCCCCTCCAGTGACGGGGTTCATTTGTCCCCTGTTCCAGATCTTCGTTAATGATATTGCGAAGAAAATTTGTAATGTGGCTGGATGCCGTCTTTTCTGTAGTATCGCTCATTGTTTTCAATCGGTTTGAATAGATTCAGACTTTTTATTTTACCGTTTTAAAGACTGAATCGCCTTAATCTTCCTGGAATGCGGTTTCTCTGGTCTTCTTAATGCTCGGAAGCAGAATCAGAAGAAGCAGGAAGAGCGCGAACATCAGAAGCACAAGTGAGATCGGACGTGTCAGGAAGGTCGTCGGGTCACCGCGGGAGAGCAGCATGGCTCGGCGAAGGTTTTCTTCCATCATGGGTCCGAGGATGAAGCCTAAGATCAGAGGCGCCGGTTCACATTTCAGTTTGTAGAAGAGGTAGCCGAGGGCGCCGCAGACAATCGTGATGTAAACGTCAAACGGATTGTTATTGATGGAGTACACGCCGATGCAGCAGAAAGTCAGAATCATCGGGTAGAGCAGACTGTAAGGAATTCTGAGCAGCTGCACCCAGATGCCGATTAGCGGAAGATTCAAAATGACAAGCATCAGGTTGCCAATCCACATGGAGACAACCAGCCCCCAGAAGAGGGAGGGGTTGGAGCTCATCACCTGCGGGCCCGGTGTGATGTTGTGAATCATCAGGGCGCCGATCATCAGCGCCATTGTGGCGTTGCAGGGAATGCCCAGCGTCAGCATCGGAATAAAGCTGGTCTGCGCTCCGGCGTTGTTTGCGGATTCGGGGCCCGCGACGCCGGCAATGTTGCCATGGCCGAAAGGCGGTTTCGCGTTCTCGCCTGCGACTTTCTTTTCCAGTGTGTAAGACGCGAAAGACGCAAGCAGAGCGCCCCCGCCGGGAAGGATGCCGAGGAAAGAACCGAGCAGGGTTCCGCGTGTAATGGCGGGCGCAGCTGCCTTCAGCTCCTTAAACGAAGGCCAAATAGAGCCCACTTTCTCTGTTAAAGATTCTCGGGTTTCACCTTTGGAAAGGTTCACGATAATTTCGATGAATCCGAAGAGACCCATGGAGATTGCGACGAAGTCGATGCCGTCCTGAAGCTCGGGCACGCCAAAGTCAAAGCGGAACGCGCCGGAGTTGACGTCAGCGCCGATAATGCCGAGTAGCAGACCGAGGATGATCATGGCAAACGCCTTGAGAACCGAGCCGTTGGCAAGAACAACCGCTCCGACAAGGCCGAGCACCATCAGACTGAAGTATTCCGCAGGGCCGAATTTAAAGGCAAGTTCGATCAGCGGGGGAGCGAATGCGGCAACGAGAACCGTAGCAAAGCAGCCTGCGATAAATGATCCGATGGCCGAGAGCCCGAGGGCGGTGCCGGCCTTGCCTTGACGCGCCATCTGATACCCGTCAAGACAGGTCACGACAGAAGCAGATTCTCCCGGGAGGTTGACGAGAATAGCTGTTGTGGAACCGCCGTACTGAGAACCGTAATAAATGCCCGCGAGCATAATCAGCGCGGAAGTCGGATCGAGAGAGTAGGTGATCGGGAGCAGCATCGCGAGAGTTGCGACGGGACCAAGACCCGGCAGAACCCCGATCAGCGTACCGAGCGTGACGCCGATGAAACAGTAAAGAAGATTGTGCAGCGAGAGGGCGGTTGTGAAGCCGATCGCAAGATTATTAATTAAATCCATCTCAGACCTCTCGAATTATTGAACCAGGAAGGCTGGCCAAATCGGTACCATAAGGTTGAGCCCGAAAACGAAAATAAGCCAGACAAGCGCGCTGAGAAATACGCAGAGAATCAGCGTCGGCTTCCAGCGGAAAGGCAGATTGCCGAAGGAGGACAGAAATACCATGATCGCGGTCGCCGGAATCAGTCCGGCCGGCCGCAGCAGTACCGCAAAAATAGCGACGGAGCCGAGAATGACGATAAAACTGTACCAGTCAAATCGGCCGAACTTTCCGCCGTCATCTTCTTCGCTTTTGAAAAGAAGCGATTTCAGCGTGATTAAGAGACCAAGGAGGAACAGAAATCCGCCGAGGAGCATCGGAAAATATCCCGGCCCCATTCGAGAGGCGGATCCGAGTTCGTAATGCGTGATGGAATATAAACAGAAGAATGCGCCGAAACCCATAAATAAAAGGCCGGCCCAAAAATCTCTTTGGTCTTTAATCATGACTGCAAAATAAAGAAGAAGGCTGCAAAACAGCCTTCTGAGGTTAAAGATAAAAATGGTTAGTCGATTTTAGCGCCGCTTGCCGCAACGATCTTCTTGTACTTAGCCATTTCTTCTTTGACAAAGCTGCCAAGTTCGGCCGGTGTTCCGGCTTTTTCCTGTGCGCCCATGGTTTCAAAGCGCTTGGCCATGGACTGAGATTTGATAGCTTTGACAAATGCTTTGTTCAGCTTATCGAGCTCTTTCTGGTTCAGACCTGCGGGAGCGAAGAAAGCGTACCAAGTGGAGATATCAAATCCGGGCACTCCGGCTTCAGCCATTGTCGGAACATCCGGCAGGGCAGGCGCTCTGAAGCTTGTTGTGACGGCAAGCGGAATGAGTTTGCCGGCTTTGATGTCCGCGGAAGCGGAGGCAAGATTGTCAAAAATGAGGTCGGTATCACCGGCGAGAACACTCATTCTCGCAGCGGCTGCGCCCTTGAACGGAATATGGACGAGCTTGATGCCGGAATCGGCTTTCAGCAGTTCGCCCGACATGTGGCCGGCTGAGCCGTTGCCGCCGGAGGCGTAATTGAGTTTGTCCGGGTTCTTTTTAGCGTAAGCGATCAGGTCTTTGACGTTCTTGATACCGGTTTCTTTAGAGAACTTGGGTGTAATGACAAGAACGTTCGGAGTCTGAGCGATCAGAGTGATCGGAGTGAAGTCCTTAATCGGGTCGTAAGGAAGCTTACTGAAGAGATTCGGGTTCACCGCGTGTGTGGCCAGGGCGCCCATGACAATGGTCTTGCCGTCCGGAGACTGTTTGGCGACATAGTCAACACTGATGTTGCCGCCGGCACCCGGCTTGTTTTCAACAATAATATTTCCGAGATCGGCGCGGGCTTCTTCTGCAACAGCTCGGGCGGTCACGTCAAGCGGTCCTCCGGGAGGATAAGGAACGATGATGCGGATCGGATCGTCCGCGAAGGAAATTCCCGGGATAAGAGCGGGGCCCATGGCGGCAGCGCCCATGAGGCAGATTTTTCTTCTAGTAAATGTCATTTCTCACCTATTAGTAGGAAGATTTGTTAAAAAGCAGATACAAGCCTGCATTCTCAACATTCTAAGAAAAAAATACCTCTCTATCTGAAATATTAATGAAAAGACACTCGGCGACTAGGGTAAAACAGTATATTTTCCCTTTTTTATTCCGTATTTTGGTAAAAATTCTCATTATTGCAGATTTTTGTGACTGATTTTTTGCTGAAAAGAAAGGATACGAGAGTTTTTCTCATTGCGCACAGCTTGTGTTTTGCGTTCTAGTGATCAGAGAAGGAGGGAGCTGCGCTCATTTACTTATGCGCGCAGTGTGTTTCAGGCGCATTTAAGGAGAAGAAATTACTATTTTAGCGTCAGGAGAAACGCGGTACTTAGCTTTAAATCCGCTTGTGCTCTTGGAGGATGGAGCGTAGTCCTTTCGGGTTGACGATATGGACGTGCTTTTGATGGATTTCAATTAGTCCGAGTTCTGTGAATTTGGAAAGAGCACGGCTGATGGTTTCCAGTTTTAAACCTAAGAAGCTGCCGATATCGGCGCGCGTCATTCTCAGGACAAACTCTGTGCGTGAGAAACCTCTGGCTTCAAAGCGCTTGGACAGGCTGAGAAGAAAAGCGGCAAGCCGCTCAGTAGAGCTCATGGAGCCGAGCATCAGCAGATTATGGTGCTGCAGAACGATTTCCCGGCTGAAGAGTCGGCGCACATGCGAATCAATCGCCGGGCTTTGTCCGCAGAGGGCTTCAAGGTCTTCATAGGGCATGACGCAAACTTCGCTGTCCTCCAGCGCGGTTGCGGTGCATGTATGAAAGCCGTGGTATATGCCGTCAATGCCGAGCATTTCGCCGGACATATTGAATCCGATGACCTGCTCTCGGCCTTCGTCGGTGACAATGGAGCTTTTGACGGAACCGAGCTTGACGATATACAGAAAGCGGAGCGGATCGCCGGCATGGAAGAGTCGGCTGCCCTTACTGATTTTTTTGTTGAAGGTGATGATGTTTGAACAGTTAACGAATTCTTCGTTCGAGAGGCCTTCGGGCAGACAGAGCGTTTTTTGTTTGCAGGCGCTGCAATCGGGCGGCAGGAAGGGTGTTTCGTTAAGTTCGGTTAAATTCATCACTTGTATGATTGCTGTGCCGAGGTTTGTCTTAGACTCACGGAATTTATAAACAATCCGCTGGATAGTCTGCAATAGACTGATGCGGTGATGATATCAGAACTTAGTTAATTTCAATAGCCTTTAGAGGCGAAGGAAAACGATGAAAAAAAACTCACTCCTATCGGTAGAATTTCCTGATCTGGAATTGCTGCAGCGATTCGATGTTCCGGGTCCGCGCTATACGTCATATCCGACTGCGGACCGTTTCAGCAAAGACTTCGGCGCAAAGGATTTTGAGTCGGTTTTGGCTGCTCGTCCCGAAGGCAGAGACCTGTCCATCTACGTGCATATCCCCTTCTGCTCGAACATCTGCTATTTCTGCGGATGCAATAAGGAAGTCACGAAAGACCATTCCCGTTCCAAGGAATACATTGAAGTGCTCGCTATGGAATGCGACAACGTCGCGAAGGTCCTCGGCGGAAGCAGAAAAGTTGAGCAGCTTCATTTCGGCGGCGGCTCTCCGACCTTCCTGAATAACGATGAAATTCTCGAGGTCATGCGCGTCATTACGGAGCGTTTCCCTCTAGCCGAAGGAGCGGAAGTTTCGGTTGAAGTCGATCCGAGAACGACTCCGGTCGATAAAGTCGCCGCGCTTGCCAAGGCCGGCTTTAACCGCATGAGCGTGGGTGTTCAGGATTTCAACGAACGTGTTCAGATTGCGATTAACCGTGTTCAGCCGTTTGAGCAGACTAAGGCGGTTTTTGACGCGGCAAGAGCCAACGGTTTCCACTCTATTAATATGGACCTTATCTACGGTCTTCCCTTCCAGAGCAGAGAAACCTTTGCGCACACGCTTGACAAAGTAATTGAGCTGAGCCCTGATCGTATTGCGCTGTACCACTATGCGCACCTGCCCGAACATTTCAAGGCGCAGAGAAGAATTAACGCGGCGGACCTGCCTCCTTCTCCGGAGAAAGTCGGCATTATGATGGATGCGATCACCCGTCTGTCCAAATCCGGCTACCACTATATCGGCATGGATCATTTTGCCAAACGCACTGATGAGCTTGCAAAAGCTCAGGAAGAGGGCACTCTGCAGAGAAATTTCCAGGGCTACTCCACAAAACCTGAGTGCGACATGGTTGCGCTCGGCGTTTCTTCGATCAGCAAGGTTCACGGCTGCTATGCGGCAAATCCCCGCGAGCTGCCTTCTTACTATGAAAAAGTCCGTTCCGGCGCTCTTGCGACGGTACGCGGCTATCTTCTCAATGACGACGACAAACTGCGCTCAAAAGTCATCATGGAATTGATGTGCCAGTTCAGAGTTGTGAAAGCGGACATTGAGAAGCAGTTCGGCATCAATTTCAACGAATACTTCGATTTTGAGCTGAATAATCTCAAGCATTTTGAGAAAGAAGGATTGGTAACGCTCGCCGAAGACGCCGTCTCGGTGACTCCAAAGGGCAAACTGCTTGTCCGTGCTGTGGCGATGAATTTCGACCGCTATCTGCGCGAGGATGAACGAGTCAGACGTTACTCCCGTATTGTCTAGGTCAGCTGACCACAGGAAAGAGCCGCTTCGAGCGGCTCTCTTTAATTCTTCTGTGCAAAGCCGTCTTTCTTTATAGATTGTCAGCAGCCGTTCTGATCGGATGTGTCCGTGTTTACAGCGGCAGCTTATTATTTTGAGCTCTGAGATTGTCGCCTTAAAGACGGTGATGCAGAAGGCTGTCTGATAAAATATATAAATCGTGTTGCTGAAAAATTCAGCTTTTTTTGAGAAATTACAAATGTTCACTGCATCAGAAATTCGATCGACATTTCTGAAGTTTATGGAGTCCAAGGGGCATACGATTGTTGCCTCCAGCCCTGTTGTTCCCGGAGATGATCCGACTCTGCTCTTCACGAATGCCGGTATGAACCAGTTCAAGGATGTTTTCCTTGGATTTGACAAGCGTCCCTACAAACGTGCGACGACCAGTCAGAAGTGTGTTCGCGCAGGCGGAAAACATAATGACTTGGAAAACGTCGGCTATACCGCCCGTCACCATACTTTCTTTGAAATGCTCGGCAATTTCAGCTTTGGTGATTATTTCAAGCGCGATGCGATTAAGAACGCATGGGAGCTGCTGACACAGCACTTTATGCTTCCGCCGGAAAAGCTTTGGGTCACCGTGTACGCGGAAGACGATGAAGCCTATGACATTTGGAACAAGGAAGTCGGCGTTCCTGCTGAACGAATCGTTCGTATCGGCGACAACAAAGGCGCTCGTTACGCTTCCGACAACTTCTGGATGATGGGCGACACAGGTCCATGCGGCCCTTGCTCTGAAATTTTCTACGACCACGGTGAGGATGTCGCCGGAGGTCCTCCGGGAAGCCCCGACGAAGACGGCGACCGTTACATTGAAATTTGGAACCTCGTGTTCATGCAGTTCAATCGTGATGAAAAAGGCGAAATGCATCCGCTGCCCCGTCCGAGCGTTGATACCGGCATGGGACTTGAGCGTATTTCTGCGGTTCTGCAGCATGTTCATTCCAACTATGACATTGACCTTTTCCAGAACCTGATGCGTGCGGTGGTTAAGGCGGTTGAAGAAGCGGGCGGTGAAAACGTCGATCCGAATTCGCCTTCTGTCAAAGTCATTGCCGACCACATTCGTGCTTGTACCTTTATCATTGCTGACGGAATTCTTCCCGGCAATGAAGGCCGCAGCTACGTGCTTCGCCGTATTGCTCGCCGCGGTATGCGTCACGGCTTCAAACTTGGCGCCCGTGATCTCTTCTTCAGCAAGCTGGTTAAAGCGGTCGCCAAAGAAATGGGCGATCAGTATCCTGAAACCCGTAATCCTCATATCGAAGAAGTCCTGCGTCAGGAAGAAGTTCGCTTCTCCCAGACGCTTGCCAAGGGTCTTGATATTCTTAACGAAGCTCTTGTTGACGGAACCAAGGTTCTCGGAGGCGATGTCGCGTTTAAGCTTCACGACACCTATGGCTTCCCGGTTGACCTGACTGCGGACGTCTGCCGTGAAAGAGGCGTGACGGTTGACTTCGAAGGCTTTGACGCGGCGATGGAAAAACAGCGTGAAAAAGCCAGAGCGACCGGTAAATTCAAGATGGCTCAGGGCCTTGAATATGAAGGCAGCCCGACGGAATTCCTCGGCTACAAAACCCTTGCGGTTCACGCCTGTCGTGTAGAAGCAATCTACAAAGACGGCGAGCCGGTGAAAGACGCAGATGCCGGAGATGAAGTGGTTGTTGTCTTTGACAAAACTCCTTTCTACGCTGAAAGCGGCGGTCAGATGGGCGACAAGGGAGTCTTTAAAAACAATACAACTATTCTGAAAGTTGACGACACCTTCAAGATCAAAGCGGATGTGTTTGGTCATATGAGCTATGTCGCCGAAGGCAGTGTCAAAGTCGGTGATCTTTTCAGCGCCAAAGTTGATGAAGAAAACCGAGAAGCGACAGCCAGAAACCACTCTGTGACGCACCTGATGCACAAGGCGCTGCGTGAAGTGCTCGGTCAGCACGTTCAGCAGAGAGGCTCGATGGTTAACGGCGATCGTACCCGCTTTGACTTTGTTCACACCAGCCCGATGACTGCAGAACAAATTCGCGAGGTCGAAGACATCGTTAACAAAGAGATTCTGCGCAACACAGCGACACACGTACGCGTCATGCCTCTAGATGAAGCCAAGAAGACAGAAGCGGTCATGCTGTTCGGTGAGAAATACGGCGAAAACGTTCGTGTTTTAAACATTGGTTCTAGCTGTGAGCTCTGCGGTGGTACTCACGTCCAGAGAACCGGCGACATCGGCATGTTCAAGATTGTTTCCGAGTCCGGTATTTCCGCCGGCGTCAGACGTGTAGAGGCTGTGACCGGTATGTCCGCGCTGCGTTATACACAGAAGCAGGAAGCCATTATTCATGAAGTCGCCGAAGAGTTCAAAGCGCCGACAGACGAAGTGGTCTCCAAAGTTGTTGAAACCGTTGACCACCTCAAGCGTGCGGAAAAAGAGCTCGACACCATCAAGGTTCAGCTTGCACAGGCAGGCGCTTCCAGCGTTGCAGCCAAGGCTGAAGATATCGGCGGCGCCAAGCTGCTGGTGACGGAAATGAAAGGTGTTGAGACCAAAGCGCTTCGTGATTCTGTTGACAGTCTCAAAGATCAGCTCAAGAGTGCTGCGGTTGTGCTTGTTAAGGTCGAAGGCGGCAAAGCAAGTATTGCGGTCGGCGTGACCAAGGACCTGGTTTCCAAGGTCAAGGCCGGCGATGTCGTTAAGTTCATCGCTGAAAAACTTGGCGGTAAGGGCGGTGGTCGTCCTGACTTTGCACAGGGCGGCGGAAACGCTCCGGCCGATTTAAGCGCGCTGCTTGCTCAGACTAAAACGTTTGTCGCTGAAAAACTGCAGTAAGCAATAGAGCTTTAAAGACCCGCTTCGGCGGGTTTTTTTATGTCTTGAAAGTTTAGAAAACAGCTTCGTCCTGTACTGAATAAACTTTTGAATGCGTCCTAAACAGCCCATCAACTGTTTAGGATTGCCTGAGGCCTCCAGGGCATTATTTTCACGGAGGCAGAGTAAAGCGAAGGCAAAAACTTATTTACAGAGCCTCGACGTCCGTCTCGTCGCTGAACGAGGCTGAACATCTCTCGGAAGCAGAGAAAACCTAAGTGCTGGAAACCGGTTTCAATGGATTAAGCCTAAACGTAAATAAATATGTCTAATTTAAATATGCACTGTTTGAAGACAACCCCCTGTACCACAACGTGTTGTTAATATATTGAAAAATATACAACCCTGAAATCTAATAAAATAGTTATATATAGAAAATTAGATAAATCGAAAACTGAAGAGGTTTCATTTGTTAACAATGAAAATAATAAAAATCAAGTGTTGAAGCGTGTTATCCCATGTATTTCATAGGGAAATCATCTTAATTAATAAATAATTAATTCTTTTGCGAATATTAATTGTTTGAAAAATATATCAATAACTAATTGAATATAAACGAATATTAATATTATGTCGAACAAATAACACGAATATTGGGGAATACCCGTTTTTTGACTGGGATATTTAACTAGTATCACCTAAAAATCATAAAACGTAAGATGGAGCTGTGGAATTGTGGATGTCTCATCATCGTTTGCTTTCCCATTTTGCCTCATCGAAGACAATGGGCTGGATCTCCTCTTCACCTTATTCAGTTCGGCGTCTCCAAAAGGAGAACATCATGTTATTTAACTCTAGTTTTACTGCTGCCGCGATTGCGGCTGCAGCTACGCTTGCGGCGACTGGAGCTTTTGCCCAAGAGGGCGGCACCCCGCTGCCGCCTCCGAAGGTCAATGCGATCACACAGAAAGTATTGGACAACCCTGATTTAACAGAACCGACAAAAGGTATTCGTACCTTGCAGGACTACATCGTTCAGGAAAAAGAAATGTGGGAATTTCTTTTCCAGAACCATCCGATTTTTGCCACATACAGTAAAGACGGCAGAGTTGTCGGAACACCCGCTATCTCAACGCGCGGATCTGAATATTTAGGCGAAGGCAATGCACAGAAGTATTCATCGCATCAGCCGGGCAACCGCCCCATGGCGTCCCAGTATCGCCTCGGCCAGCGAAGCATTCTGGACTTCCCGAATAAATTCGTCGGTCCTGAAAAGTGCGGTGAATGTCATGCGATTCAGTACGAACGTTGGAAACGCTCCCGTCACGCTCAGACCGTCCGCTTCCCCGGAGAACATCCCGAAGTTGACAACGATCTGAAGAAAAAGCTTTATGGCTCTGACGCTTCCATCCTGCCTGACGGCATCACACCGGATGTGATTTACGCCACAATCGGTACGCCGCGTACTAAATACGGCTACATCGACGGATGGCTCGTCCGCGGTTCGTATCACGTCAGAGACGGTTTGCTCAAAGACGGAACCGGTAAGGTCGTCGCCGGCGGCAACCAGTTCTCTCGCGGCTGGGCTGAATGGCTGACGCCGGAAAGAGCGAAACAGATCCATGCCGTGATTCCGGATTTCCCGGTTGAACTGAAAGACTTCGGACCGTCTGCCTCTCATCAGTGGGGTATGACTTCCTACGGTTCAACTTACGAAGGCAAACTGCTCTTCCAGTCGGCAACATCCTACTGCGAAGTCTGCCACGCCTTTAAGTTCGACTTTAAGGATAAGAAGGAATTCTTCGCCGCTTTAGGCAATCCGAAAGAACTTCAGAAACACACCATTTCCAAGGGCATCTCCTGCGAAGAATGTCACGGTGAAGGCGGCCACTTGGTCGGCAACACCAACAACATGAGCACAAACTGCGATCGCTGCCATCAGCGCCTGAACTTCATCGAAGACGAAGTTAATCGTCCCGATGCACAGGGCAAGCTCGAACGCGCGTTCAATGCTAAGACAAAATCTTCCTGCCCGTCCTGCGGTACAGAAGGTGCTCAGCTTTTCATGTCCAAGCACTACGAAAAAGGTATGCGCTGCGTGACATGCCACGACCCGCACGAAGTGACCAGCAACGATTGGAAGTCCGGCGTAACACGTCCGGCTATCCGTCAGAACTGCCAAGACTGCCACACTGTACAGGCTGAAATGGTTGCGAATGCCGACACACACAGCAAGGTTGACTGTATCGCCTGCCATATGCCGTTCACGATGAGCTGCGAAAACTTCACAGCGATTCAGCGTCCTGATATGGCCGGTTTCGACGCCGTTCGCCGCTCTCACCTCTTCAAGATCGAAGTTGATCCTGAGAAGAAGATGATGAATCCGGCTCCGGGTCAGTCCCGCGCTTCCAACTCTAAGGGCTGGCGTATTGCCCGCGACGAAGAAGGTCACGGCTACGTTGACCTGATGTGGAGCTGCGCACGTACATCCATCGCTGACTTCACAGTCGTTGAAGGACAAGGCTGCCACAGCCCGTTCCAGTCCGAACTCGATCAGGGCCTGATCTATCAGGACCAGAAAGAGATTTACGGCGAAGTTATGAAGTGGCAGAACCCGATTAAGGAAGGCCATAAGAAGAATGTCGAAGCTCAGACTCGTATCAACAAGCTTCTTGAAGTGACGAAGCTGACGCCGGAACAGAGAACTGAAGCCATGCTTCTTCTCGACAAGGCTGCCGACATTATCAAACAGGTCGAAAAAGATGGTTCTTGGGGTGTCCATGCGTTCAATTACACGAAACAGCGTGTTGATACCGCCCAGGCTTACCTCACGAAAGCTCAGTCCATTATTGACCAAGGCGGTTACGTCAAGGCCTCTGCAGCTAAGTAGTAGTTAAGCACAGTGTTAAATGCGCTATGGGCTTCGGCCCATAGCCCAATCGAAGTAAAAATGATGAAATTGAAGTTAATTGGGTTGGTGTTCTCCTCTGCAATGCTCCTGTTCGCTCCTGCCGCTCACTGCGGCGGGGGAGAGGAGCTGGTTGAAGCACCCGTTTATGACGAGCTCCTTAACCAAATATCCATGCGCGAAGCAGAAATGCTCTGGCAGGCCGGAGTTCCGTTCTATGACGTCAATACCCTTGAAGTTTGGACAGAGGGATTCATTCCGGGCGCGATATTTTTCAACGTTCGTGATTGGAAAAAACTCCTTCCGGCCGATAAAGACAAAACCATTGTTTTCTATTGCGCTAACAAACTTTGTACTTCCAGTGAAATGGCTGCCCGAGAAGTGATGAAGCTTGGGTATACGGATGTTCGGCAGATGCCGGACGGCATTGACGGCTGGAAGCTTTCCGGCCGAAAAGTAGAAAAACCGTAAGTGCCTCTCATCATTGAAGCATCAAACTCATTTATGAAAGAAGTGATTATGTTGACCCTAAATAAAACATTACTGTCAGTCTCCCTAGCCTTTGCTCTTGCAGGAACGGCTTTTGCTCAACCGATGGACCAGGAGGCTAAAGAGTCTTACAGCTTAGGGGCCTCGGTAGGAAACTACTTATCCTCTCAGATCTACAAACAGACCGAGCTCGGAGCCTCCGTCAATATGGATCAGGTGATGGCCGGCCTGCAGGACGCGATGAAGAACAAGAGCAAACTCAGCGAGGATGAAATGCTTCAGGCGTTAAACACCCGCGCAGAGAAGCTCAACAAGCTCTTTACCGACAAACTGAATAAGATCAAAGAGACAAATAGAAAAGCGAGCAGCGACTATTTGGAAACCAATAAGTCTAGGAAGGGCGTCAAAGTAACGCCTTCAGGCCTTCAGTATGAAGTGAAGAAGGAAGGCGCCGGACCCCAGCCTAAAGAGGAAGACATCGTCACGGTGGATTATTCCGGCAGATTGATCGACGGAAAAGTCTTTACCAGCCCTGACGGGAAGGTTAGAGAAGAGAAGTTTGTCATGATGACGCTGATCCCCGCGCTTAAAGAAGGTTTGACAATGATGAAAGAGGGATCGACTTACACGTTCGTCGTCCCGGCCTCGTTAGCCTATGGTGAAGAAGGCGCCGGAGACATTCCGCCCGAATCAGCTCTTATCTTCGATGTAACACTGAAAAAGGTTGAAAAGCCGGGTGCGAATAAGGATGCAGCAATGCCTGCCGGCCATCCCAAGATGGCTTGGCCGCATGGCTAAGCATCATAACCGCACTATCCGAACCTAACGTTCGGAAACCGCTCCGCCTGGAGAGAGAAAGTTTAACTTCAAGCGGATTCGCTCGGCGAAATAAATTACGACAGATCTCAAATCTGTCATGGAGAATAACCGTGAGCTTACAAATCGACAGAAGAAAATTTCTAGCCGGTACGACTGCTGGATCGTTGTTCGTGCTCACCTTAGGCGGCTGCAAGCCGGAAGATAAAGGTTCTCCGCAAGCTGCGAAGTCCGGCGCCTCGGGCGCTAAGACCGGCAGCGGCGGAACAACCGCCAGACCGCACTATGCGATGGTCTTTGATCAGAACAAGTGCATAGGCTGCGGTTTGTGCAAGACAGCTTGCAATGAAGCCAACGACTTGCCTAAAGGGCGCTCGCGCCTGCTGCTGGAGCGGCAGAGTACGCACGTACCCGGTACGCCGTGTCCGCAGTGCGGAAAACTGGAAGGATGCGACTGCGAACGCGTTTACGTTCGTGTTTCCTGTCAGCAGTGTCAGGATGCGCCCTGCGTACGCGTCTGTCCGACCGGTGCCGCACATGTGGATAGCAAGACCGGAATCGTTACGATGGACCCGGATCGCTGTGTCGGCTGCAAGTACTGTATTGCGGCTTGCCCTTACAACGTTCGCTTCATCAATGAAAAGACAAAAACAGCGGAAAACTGCGACTTTTGTCTTAAGACCAAACTGGCTAACGGTGAGGAACCGGCCTGTGTTCAGGCATGTCGTCACGGAGCTTTGTACTTCGGCGACTTAAATGATCCTCAGTCCATTATCAGTCGTCTGCTGCGAGTGAAGGATACCGTCCGCATTCGTCCGCATCTTGGTACCGAACCGAGTCTGCGCTACATCCCTGTAACTAAAGAAGGAGTCTAGTTATGGACTTTACAATCGGTTTGACAGAAGGTGTCGCATGGCCTTGGCCGATTGCGGTGTACCTTTTCCTCGCCGGTATTTCAGGCGGTGCCGTCGCAGTCGCGATCTGTATGAATCTGTTCCGAGGTGTCCATCAGGATACCCCGATCATGAAAGCAGCGAGTTTAATCGGCTTCGTCACGATCGTCCTCGGCATGATCTGTCTGGTTCTGGACCTTACCAATCCGCTGTTTTTCTGGCGAATTCTGGTCTACTACAACCCGACTTCCGTCATGAGTATCGGTGTCATGGCTCTGCTGTTTTACATTCCGCTGGTATTCGTCCTGATGCTTGTTTCACTGCGTCAGGAGATAACCTCCATCGGATGTCTGAAATGGCTTGACCCGACCATCGGTTTTCTGGCTAAGTTCCGTGTCGCGCTCGACTGGATCGTTCTGATTCTTGCGATCGCAATCTGCGCATACACAGGCTTCCTGATCTCCGCTCTGATCCGCTTCCCGCTGATCAACACCGCCGTTCTGCCCGCGCTCTTCGTCGCTTCCGGCTTCTCTGCCGGCTGCGCTGCGACCAAAGTGCTTGCCGCTTGGCTCTTCGGTGCTGATCGTCACGGTGAAGATCTTCATGCGCTCCACGCAGCTGAATGGCCGATTATGGCTGTTGAAGCAATGTGTCTGCTCATGATCATCATCGCTCTGGTAAGCGGTAACGAGGCCGCTAAGGCTGCCGCTTCGGCATTCTGCTTCGGCCTTTGGGCACAGGTCTTCTGGATCGGTGCTGTGGGTATCGGCTTCATCGTCCCGTTGGTTCTCAGCTTCTTCGGAAGCCGGAATTTCCGAGACAGTGCTGCCGTGTTCTACACCAGCGGTTTGGCGGCAATCTGCGGCATGATGTGCCTTCGCTTGTTCATCATCTACGCAGGCCAGATCAATTCGATCTAATGTTTTAACTCTGCTTCGGGTTTCTTCGGGAACCCGAAGCTTTTCTATCTCAAATTCTCAATTGCGGTTAAGATTCACTGAGAACACAGGATTTATATGTACCGACGCTTTTTCTTACTCACCGTTACCTCAGCAGTTTTATCGGGATGCTCTAAACAGTCGCCGGCTCCGGAATTGAAACCGCTTCCTTTTTCAAAACATGACCGCTGCCATATCTGCGGCATGGTTATCCTTAACTATCCTGGCGCAAAGGCTCAAATCTTTATCAAAAACGAAAAAGAGCCTCTGAAATTCTGCTCCGTAAAAGACGGATTTACCTTTATCCTCCAGCCGGAAAATGCACGACGCGCCGCGGCTTTCTTTGTCAGTGACTTCGGAAATTCAACAGAAGCACAGCTTCATGAAAAAATGCTTTCCGCCAAAGACGCCTTCTATGTCGCAGGATCCGATGTCCACGGCGCTATGGGTAAATCGATCCTCCCCTTTAAAACGAAGGATCAGGCGCAGGCCTTTATGCGCGAACACGGCGGAAAACTTCTCTCTTATACGCAGGTAACCCTTGAGGAAATCAAGGCGCTGAAAGGTCATTAATGAAGCGGTTGGTCCTCTGCGCTGCGGTCATCATGCTGTCGTTCTCGGCAGCTGCGGCCGATTTTTATGTTTCTTCCGCGCCGGAGCTTTCTCAGGCGCTTGCAGCCGCAGCCGACGGAGATAGGATTGTTCTGCGACCCGGCGAATACGCCGGAAACTTTGTTATTTCCAAAAAAATAAAACTCAAGGGCAGCCCCGGGGCCTTTATAGACGCTAAGGGGAAGGGTACTGCACTTTTAATTCGCTCTTCAGATGCTGAAGTCTCAGATCTGGGGATAAAAAATTTCGGTTCAGACCTTTATGAGCGAGACGCTGGAGTGCGCATCGATGAAGGCTTTAAAAATGTCCGGCTTCATCAATTAAATATTACAGGCCCCGGCTTTGGGGTCAGAGCCGATCGCACTGAGAATGTCACGGTTGAAAACTGTGAGATTCGCGGGGAGAGAAAAATGCATGTTCTGGACAGAGGTGACGGCGTTTATTTCAATTATGTCAAAAATGCTTCTCTCAGCGGCAATAAAGTTCTCTATACCCGTGACGGTTTCTATTTTGAAAATACCGACAATACGGACAGCCGCGGCAATAGTTTCGCCGGGCTTCAGTACGGTATTCATTATATGTTTACGCACGGAGACCGCGCTCAGGACAATAAGGCAAGAGCCGTGATCGGCGGCTATGCGCTGATGAGTTCGGAACGAATTCGTCTGGAAAATTCCGAATCTCAGGGCGCGGTAGAGTTCGGAGTTCTGCTTAATGAAACCAAGGACAGCATTGTTCGGGGCAATAAGGCGGTGAAAACGCATAACCGACGGGGCAGGAGAGAACTCGATACAGAGGGCAAAGGTCTATTCATATATGGAGCCGGCGCCAATATTGTCGAAAACAACACGTTTGAAGGCAATGACGTTGGAATCGGCATCGCACTCGGCGGAGAAGAAAATACACTGACCCGAAATCGAATTATTAATAATCGGCTTCAGGTGCGTTATGTTGGCTCGTCTCGCTTGGAATGGAGCAGCGGCAAAATAGGCAATTATTGGAGCGGTTATCAGGGCTGGGATTTGAATAGGGACGGCATCGGAGATGTGCCGTATCAGCCGAACGATTCTTTAGATCGCCTTTTTTGGCTCTATCCGCAAATCCGCTTTCTCATGGAAAGTCCGCTGATTGTGCTGTTAAAGTTCATGACCGCAAAATTCGACTTTGATAAAGACAAAGGCGTCACAGACTCATATCCCCTGATCGTCGATCCCGATTCCGTATCAGCTGAAAGGGTGTCAAATGAACGCAGTTGAATGCAGAGATTTATTTTTTAACCGGGGCAAACGATCGGTGCTCAAGGGCATATCCCTGCAGATTGCGCCGGGTGAGCTGGTCGCGCTGATCGGCCCGAACGGCGCCGGCAAGTCGACATTGATCAAGCTGCTTTTAGGCCTTCTAAAACCGGCTTCTGGATCGGTTCGAATTTTTGAAAAGGAAGCCGGTTCTGATCCGCTCAACGTCGGCTATCTTCCTGAGAATGTCAGTTTTTACAGCGGAATGACATTTGAAGAGCACCTCTCATATTTTGCGTCACTGAAAGGCGTCGGCAGAGACAGGGTAGAGGAACTGATCAGCGTCTTAGGCCTGGAATGTGTCAGGAAGCAGACACTGAATCGAAGCTCAAAAGGTCAGAAGCAGCGTCTCGGCCTTGCACAGGCGATTCTCTCCAAGCCCGGTCTGCTGCTTTTGGATGAGCCGACGGTTGGGTTGGATCCGCAGGCGTCCGCCTTTATGTATCAGGAGCTGCATCGTCTTAAAGAGGCTGGATGCGCGGTTCTTGTCTGCACGCATGAGCTTCTGCTCGCGCAAGCCTATATGGATCGGGCTTTAATGATTTGCGGCGGTAAAAAAGCCGCTGAAGGTACGTGCAGAGAAATGATCCGGCAGAGCGGCTTGTCTGAAGAGACTGCTGAAATGTCGCTTTTGGATATTTACTGCCGAGTGCTGGACAAAGAGAACGGTAAAGAGGTTTTATGAAAGTACTGAGTTCAGCGCTTCTGGTTGCTGCAAAAGAATTTAGAGACTGTCGGCGTAATCTTTGGCTGATTACCGGAACGCTTCTTTTTGCCCTTCTCTCGCTCGGCATTGTGTTCGGAACCGCTGCGATCGGAGGAGATTTTTCTTTCAGGCCGATGACGGCGGTTTTAAATTCCCTTGTCTCTCTATCGGTCTTTCTGATTCCTTTGATCGCCATTCTGATCAGTTACGACGCTTTCGTCGGAGAAGCCGAGCAGGGGACGCTGCTTTTGCTCCTAACCTATCCGATCAGTCGAACATCTATTTTGCTTGGAAAACTGATCGGTCACAGCGCTGCGCTTTTTTTGTGCATCTTTTTGGGGTTCTCTGTGCTTTTGATTCTGACGGCTGCCGGAGTACTTCCCTATGACTTCAGCGCACTGCTGAGGCACTTGGTCTTGTTGGCATTAAGCGGCTGGATGCTTGGCGTCATCTCGATTCTGCTCTCTTATTTAATCAGCATTCTCAGTCCGTTCAAAGCGTTTGCGCTGGGCATTCTTCTGGTGATCTGGCTCGCGCTTGTGATTTTTTACGATTTAGCTCTGCTGATTCTTGCGATTGCGGATGATTCTCTGACGCAAGGGGCGCTGAACTTCTTTATGGTTTTGAATCCTGCCAGTGCTTTCCGATTGCTCAATCAGGAATCGTTAGGTATCGTAACGACGTATATTGCCCCCGCTTATCTTGGGTTATATTTGCTGCTCTGCGCGGTGGCCTTATTTTTGGCCGATCGAATTAGTTTCGGAAGAAGGAGCCTGTGACAGATCGTCACCAATAGAAAGGATATACAAATGAAAATTGCAAAAGCACTTGTCGCTGCGGTTTGTCTGGCAGTTTCCGCGGCAGCCTGGTCACAGGCGATGCTTCAGGAAAAGGTCTACAACACCGGAGACGCGCTTAAAAAGCCGATGGTGATGACGCCTTTTACCGAATTTCAAAATGCCCGCAAAATTCCGGCGCTTGATTTATACACGCTTAGCGGCGAGCCAGTTGATCTCAGGAACTATCGCGGCAACGTTGTGATCCTGAATATTTGGGCGAGCTGGTGCGCGCCCTGCATCAGAGAGATTCCCGCGATCACAAAGCTTCAGCAGGAGCTGAAGAATTCGAAGATAAAGATCATCGGAGTCTCTGTGGATGATTCCGTAACCGGTCTTCCGCGTTTTTTAAAGCGTAATAAGGTTTCTGATTTCATGACACTGGTTGACCCGAGGAAGACGGTTGATAATGTCATTCCTCTGACAGTTGTACCTACGAACTACATTCTGGACGGAGACGGAAATATGGTCGGTGTGCTGAGAGGCTATCTTCCCTGGGAGGATCCGGACGTTCTGACCTTCCTGAAGAAGCTCGAGGCGAAGTACGCTGATCCCGCAAAACTCGAAGAAAGCGGCAAACAGCAGTAAAGGATCTGAATTCCCGTTCATGTAAAAACAGGGCGGGAATTTTTATTTTCAGCTTCTGTTTAACGTTTCGAAACCTTGGCTCTGTCGGTGCGATCTCGGTGATCTTCCTACATTTACGGCTTCGCGTGTTCAGGCATTAGGGCCGGCTGAGTAGCCTGAGGCTATTTGAGGTTGAACTTACGCCCTGTTTCTTCTTTGTTTTTTGTATCATAGTTTTGGGGTAAACGCAGCAGGTGCGATGAGATAGTGCGCTTCGAGGCCCAACCCCAACTTTCCTTTCCTAGATTGTACAAATCGGGCAGGGAATTTTAATTTTCAACTTCTTCATAAGGTCCTCGTAACGTTTTGGTATCTTGTGCCAGAGGTATGTGACATGTCCCTCAGTGACGAACTTATTGATGGTTAATGCATTGAGTTCACTTATCAGACGAGGTGCTCGCTCCGGATCAATGTCGGCGTCCTGAAGACGTTTATGCAGTATCAGGCTTAGAGTCAGACCTAAATACGTGATAAAGACTTTTCCTTCAAGAGCTCTTTCAGAATACCCCAGTCTTCTGCCGCTGCATCTGTCTTTGTAGTTATTAAACGATTTTTCAACAATGCCCTTTTGTCGGTAAATATTTAGAGCTTTGTCCGGATGCGCAATCCTGTCGGAACCAAGTAAGAAGAAGCCGCAGCTCTGGCAGAACTGAGTCCAAGCTGGAACATTAAATACGTATCTGATCTTGCCGTCAGCTCCTTCCTCAGGGTTGAAAAATTGTCTGAAATACGGAGAGTTCGGAACTTCTCCATCTGTTAAACGCCGCTTAAAATCTTCGATCAATTGAGTCATGTTCATGACGCAGTCGGCTTCTCTTTCTTTGCTGTAATAGACATGGAGAAACAACTTATCCTGCTCGACACCGGAATGCCGCAGAATTTCACGCATTGCACAAAAGCAGTTAACACTGCTCTTAAAGGCTGCGGGCAAACATAGTTTGAGGGAGCCGGCTTCTGCCTCAAAGGTTTGCTCAGCAACTTTCAAGTCAGAACGAAGCCCGCAGACAAAGCCGACGTGATTGCGGAACATCATCTGCAAATTTTGATCAGAGCAAAACTCTCTATCCGACACCAGGCTGATATCTTCCTCATCAATTTTGGCCGAGCGCGCAAACAGGTTCTTCAGTAAAACAATATCTGTGATAGAACTGTCCGGCACCTTGTAGTAAAGAGGCTCGGCTGTCTTCTCGTCGATCAGCAGCGCTAGCTTTAGCAGGGCCTCTTCGTTGTTGAGTCCGTGGGCTGCGTTATGAACTGTTTGCGAGAACGAGGATACCGAAGTGGCATCGAATACCCAGTAATTGTTTTTGCCCGATTCTTTATTAGAGGCAAGACGAAGCTGCAGGTATTGTTCGACTGAGGGTTGGTAATTGATAGATTCAAATAATTCGGAGATTCTCTGCGAAGGTATAACGGCAGCCGGATAGAGTGAGCTTTGAGCAATTACGTCGTAGTTAGACAAAGAGGTGTCCGGGTGGATAACAAAGAATATCGCTAAGGAAAGCAGCTCCTGCCAATGCTTTGGAAAGACGGTTTTTAAGGTTTGAGTTATTCCAGTTTGTATGGCAATTTGCTCTAATACATAGCTGGCTCCGGCGTTTAGTGTTTTTGTTCGATTTAAAACCATTTGAGCCGTCGACAGACTGACTTCCGGCATGCCAACCGGGCAGAGCTTGTTATCGGCAAAAGTTAGTTCGATATCCTTGTATTGAGGATTGTCTCGAAGAAATTTCCTCCCTAATTCCACCTTGCCGTCGATCAGACAGCCAAGGGTAATTCGGTGCTTGCTAAAAGAACGACGTTTAACCGGCTCCCATGCATTCTGAAATTGATACAGATAGTCTTTGCCCTTGATATTTACCTTGATGACATGCTCAATTGCCTGCGGAAGCATATGAAACCCTCCACTTGGATTAAATGATCATAATCGGTTAAATAGACAAAGATAATGTTCAATGCCCGATTTGCGGGCGTTTGGGGCACTGTATACGGCCTATTTATGGTCGGTTTTTCAGGGATTCAGTAAAGAGAAAGCCCGCCGAGAAGCGGGCTTTACATACGGGAGAGCTGATTATTCGTCCGGATAACCGTTCGGATTCATCATCTGCCAGCGCCAGGTGTCTTCGCACATCTTTTCAATGCCGCGTTTGGCCGTCCAGCCGAGAAGTTCGTGCGCTAAGGTCGGATTCGTCCAATAGGCTGCTTTGTCTCCAGGGCGTCTCGGACAGATTTCATAAGGGATATTGCGTCCGCTCATTTTTTCAAACGCTTTGACGAGCTCTAAAACCGTTGTATTGCTGCCGGTGCCGAGATTTACCGTAATTAGCTGAGGCTTGTGATTCAGAACTCTGAGCGCATCGAGGTGACCGTCCGCAAGGTCTTCCACGTGAATATAATCGCGGGCGCCGGTACCGTCTCGGGTCTCGTAATCATTGCCGAAAACCTTCAGACAGGGTCTGCGGCCGACTGCGACCTGAGAAATAAAGGGCATCAGATTGTTAGGGATGCCGTTCGGATCTTCTCCGATCAGACCGGATTCGTGCGCACCTACCGGATTGAAGTACCGAAGAATCGCGATCGACCAATCCGGCTCTGCTCTGAAGAGCTTTCTGAGCACTTCTTCAATCATCCATTTGCTCAGACCGTAGTTGTTGATCGGAGCAAGCGGCGTGGATTCGTCAAATTCATCGTACCCCGGATCGCCGTATACAGTCGCGGAAGAAGAAAAGATGAATTCTTTCACGTTGAACTTCTTCATGACGCGAAGCAGAACAATGGTGCCTTCGACGTTATATGAGAAGTAGAGCAGGGGGTCGCTCTCAGATTCTCCGACTGCCTTTCGCCCAGCGAAATTGATGACGGAGTCAATCTTGTATTGGGTGAAAAGATCTTCAAGGGCTTTCTCGTCACGAATGTCTCCGACAACAAGCGGAGGACGCTTGCCGGTGATTTTTTCGATTCGATCGAGAACAGTACGCTTCGAATTGCTGAAGTTGTCAAAAATCACGGGCGAATACCCCGCCTCAATCAGTTTGACGACCATGTGGGATCCGATGTAGCCGGTTCCGCCTGTAACTAGGATATAGCTCATATGCTCAGAAAAAGAGAAAGACCACCGAAGTGGTCTCTCGGTTTAGGAAGGATTATTTATCGAGGGCGTCGAAAATACGGCGGCTGATTTCTTTGACATCACCGACGCCGTCAATGCGGACATATTTGGTGTTGTCTTTGCCTTCTTCGGCGGCTTTCTTATAGAAGCCCACAAGCGCTTCAGTCTGATTGTGATAAACGCGAAGGCGTTTTTTAACGGTTTCTTCGCTGTCATCAGGACGCTGAACTAAATCTTCACCGGTGACGTCGTCTTTTCCGGGAACTTTCGGCGGATTGTAGACAACGTGATAGGTACGGCCGGAAGCGATGTGGACGCGTCTGCCGCTCATGCGTTCAAGAATGACTTCATCGGGAACTGCGATTTCGACAACATAATCGATCGGAATTCCGGCTTTAACCAGAGCTTCGGCCTGCGGAATAGTGCGGGGGAAGCCGTCAAAAAGGAAGCCGTTCTTGCAGTCGGGCTCCAGCAGTCTTTCTTTGACAAGACCGATGATGATATCGTCGCTGACGAGTTCTCCGGCGTCCATAATCTTCTTAGCAGCCAGGCCAAGAGGAGTACCGGCTTTTACCGCGGCGCGGAGCATATCCCCGGTCGAAATCTGGGGAATTCCATAGTGTTCTTTAATGAGGGCTGCCTGTGTCCCTTTACCGGCTCCCGGGGCTCCGAGAAGAATCAAACGCATATGTGCCTCCGAATATATATAGTGTGGTTGGGTCTAAAAATGCCATTTTGGACTGATGTCCTTAAGATTTCAAGAGACTTGGGTTAAAAGCAATCGGTGTCAGCTGTTAATTTCCTTAGCGGCGCAGAAAGCTCGGACCCTTTCGAGGTCCTCAGCGGTATCAACGCCCGGAGGAATTTCATCATTGAATACAGACACCGCGATCTTGTAGTCATTCCAAATCGCGCGAAGCTGCTCGAGACTTTCAAAGGCCTCCAGAGGAGACTTCGGAAGTGTCGGGTAGCTCTTCAGGAATCCGCATCGGTAACTGTAGATGCCGACATGTCTCAAACCGAGGTCTTGGGGCAGAACTTCTTGTTTTTTTGCGAATTCATCGCGTGCCCACGGAATCGGCGCTCTGCTGAAGTAAATCGCCCGGTTGTTCTTATCGAGAATCAGCTTGACGACGTTCGGATTAAAGAATTCCTCGGAACTTTTGATGCGGATCGCGGCCGTTCCCATGACGCTCTGCGCGTCATTAACCAAGAGGTCGGCAGCCGCAGAAATGATATTGGGCGGGATGAGCGGTTCATCGCCCTGAACGTTCACAATGATTTCATTGTCCGGAATACCGCTTTTCTCTGCGGCTTCGCAGATGCGGTCGGTTCCGCAGGCATGATCCTTGCGTGTGAGGACTGCCTGAACACCGAATTTTTGACAGCACTGAAGGATGCTTTCATCGTCCACAGCGCAGATCACGCGGGAAGCTCCGCTTTTGAGCGCTTGTCTGGCAACGCGCACGATCATGGGTACGCCGCAGAGGTCTGCGAGCGGTTTATTCGGAAGCCGAGTGCTTTTTAAGCGCGCGGGAATAATGACGGTAAAACTCATTTCTTCTCCAGTTTTTCAACTTCTTCCTCAGTCATATCGCGCGCTTCGCTCGGAACCATCGCAGGGATGTCGTCGACAACGGGAAACGCCTTTAAGTCGCTTTTGCAGTAGAACTCTTTTTTGTCTTTGTTCCAGCGAAGAGGTCCTTTGCAAATCGGACAGACCAAAATTTCTGTAATTTTCGGATCCATTTGAATCTACCGGTTAGTGGTTATTTGTTTTGTAACGTTCGGAAGCAGCCGTGATTTTCTTTTCAATAAAATCAACGAGGAATTTATCCAGCTGCGTTTCTAAAGGAACGACATAAATTCGTTCATCATTTTTGATTTCCGGATGCTTTCTGCACTTCACAGCATCTTTCTCAGTAATAAAAATGAGATCAGCCTTGCTTTCAGCAAAAGGATTTTTTGTGAAGCTGTAATGATCGGGCAGAGGAATCGGGTTGATTTCAAGGTCGTGCGCGCGAAGCATTGAGAAGAACCTGTCCGGAACGGCAATACCCGCCATCGCGTCCGCTTTCAGCTGTTTTTTTGCCTGCATGCGCGCAAGCGTATCCAAAGTAATCTTTTCCCCGCTCGCATAATTGATCGCGTCGGAAAAGCCGCTTGTTGCGGCGTAGCGAGGCGTAGATGAAGTCACAACATCTTCGGTGGCGTTAAGCACAATGGCGTCAACTTCGTCAAGCCGAGCAGGTCTTTCGCGAAGCGGTCCGGCAGGAAGCACCCAGCCGTTGCCTAAACCGCGAGCGCCGATGACAGCGAGCTCGACATCTCTGCCAAGTTCATAATGCTGCAGACCGTCGTCACTGATGAGTACGTTGACAAGCGGGTATTTTGCCAACAGGGATTTGGCGGCATCAACACGCTTTTTGCATACGAAGGTCGGAGCTCCGGTGGATTTTTTGATGAGCAGCGGTTCATCGCCGACGATGTCGGGATTACTGTTTTCCTCAACTTCGACAGGAGCGTCGGCGGCCCCTTTGTAGCCGCGTGAAATGACGCCGGGATTCCATCCTCTTTCCCGAAGAGCGCGAACAAGAGATATGGTTACGGGTGTTTTGCCGGTTCCGCCGACATAAATATTCCCAACCACAACAACCGGGACGCCGACATTCGTGACTTTAGCGTTTTTGCGCCGACGGCTCGAAGCCCACATAAAAACCGCAGAAGCGGGAAGCAGGAGCCAGGAAATTATTCCGCGCTTATCCCACTGTTTATGCAGGAGTGTTTCTAGTTGTACGTTCATTAGACAAGAAGAAAAAATAAAGTTCTATTCTAAATTCTAAACGTTCTGAAATAATCACTCGAGAAAAGCAATTTTTGAACAGCGGGTATCTGTACTGTCGACTTTTTGTTGACGAATGTCCTAAGAGGATTTTTGAAAAAGTCAAGATTTTTCATTCTTCAGATGCAAAAAAACAATTACTTTTAAGTCAATAGGATAGTTATTAAACTTGTCCTCCACATTGTGGATAACTTTGTGAATAAGTGAATAACCTAATGGAAAAATGACAAATGATTTTTGTGCCTTACTCGAATTTTAGATACGAGTCTTTTTATAAAAATTACATAAAAACAAATAGATATAAACCAAAAACAAGATTGACAATTAAATTATCTTCCTCCACAGCAGCCGAGTCGGATTGTGAATAAAATTGTGAGTAACTTTTGGGATAACTATTAAATCGCCTGAAAATCGGCTGATTTTTCATATGGATAACGCAAAGATGTCGGTTAAGTTCCTTTCTGTGTATGAAGCGGTTCGTTTGCTGAACAATGCGCTTGCCAACCTAGGGTTCATTTGTGTAGAAGGTGAGGTTTCTGCCTTTAAGCAATACAGCTCTAGTCATTGGTATTTCACGATTAAGGACAGCGACGCAGCCTTGTCCTGCGTTTTGTGGAAAAGCCGCAGTTATGGAATTAGGCCTCCTAAGCTTGGAGATAAGGTCCGATTAAAGGGATCAGCTAACGTTTGGGAGAAGAGCGGCAACCTGTCATTCGTTGCCTCAGAATTAAGTTACGCCGGAGAAGGCGAGCTCTATGAAAAATTTCTGCGCCTGAAAAAAGAGCTTTCAGATCTCGGCTGGTTCGATCATCACAGAAAGAAGGCGATTCCAAGAGTGCCTCACCGCATCGGCATCATCACAAGCCGACAGGGCGCCGCGGTTAGAGATGCGATCCATCGGCTGAGAGAGCGGGCACCGTACGCGTCCATAACTGTTTATGACACACCGGTACAGGGCGTTCGCAATGAACTCAAGATCGCTCGGGCGATCCGATATGCTAATCTTTACGGCAATGATGATGTACTGCTGCTGATTCGAGGCGGAGGAAGCATCGAGGATCTTTGGAACTTTAATGAAAGGGTTGTGGCCGAGGCAATTGTGCAGAGTCGTATTCCGATCATATCCGGAATTGGTCATGAGACAGATACGACGATCTCGGACTTAGCTGCGGACCGAAGAGCTCCGACTCCGACCGGGGCAGCTGAAGCGGCCGCCGAGAAACTGGACGTGCTTCGATCGGAAATCAATACCTTCTGGGACCGCACCGAGCTTACGTTCCGCAAAGACGGAGATCAGCGGTATTTTGATCTGGAGCATTTTTCAGCACGCTTTGAAAACGGCCGGACGTTTCTTGAACCCTTTGCCCGTCACGTAAACCTTGCTTCCCGTTTAGTGCGTGTGGATTTTGCCCGCCTGCATAAAGAGACGTCTTCAAGTTTGGGTGTTCTGGCTCAGGGATTGTCCTCGCTCTTGGAGCAGGAGAAGTCTCGTACGCGGTCCTCGTACCGACAGGCGCAGCAAAGCCTTACCGAAACCGTTCGTGCCGCATCAATGAGCGTGAACTACAGCGGCCGTCCCTTTGAAAAGGCGGAAATGCTGCTTCGCCCCTTTATTCACTCGCTTAAATCGGTTCGATATGGCTTTCAGTGGCCGATGGATTTGCAGACGAATCGTATTCAAACGGCCTTTTACAGTCTGAGGAACAGCTGTACCGAGAGGATGAACGGCCGAAAGGACGATGTGGGACGAAGCTATGCCTGGATACGCAGTTTCCGACCGAATCTCAGCGCTGCGAAAGCGGATGCCGCGGCTCAGTCTATGCGAATGGTGCTCAGCCAAAAACTCTCGACCGGAAAAACTCATTTGTCGGGACTGGATAAATTAATTAAAGTACTCGATCCGAAACTCAGACTGCCTGAAGGTGCCGGCTACATTTTTAAGAACGGTCAGCCGGTGAAACGCGCAAGCGAACTCAGGTTCGGAGACTTGATAGAAATTGAAATGAAGGATGGGAAATTGGTTGCTCGTGTTGGGGCCTCATAAGAGTCCGCTTCGGGTAAACAACCGATAATATCCGAGTATTGATAAGGAGATAAAGAAGATGGCTTTTACAGTTCCGCCCCTCCCCTATGAACAAAACGCGCTTGAACCGTACATGAGCGCTAAAACACTTTCATACCACTACGGCAAACATAATCAGGCTTACAACGACACACTGAACAAGCTGATCGCAGGAACCGAATACGAAAAGATGCCTCTTGAAGAGATCATCCGCACCACTCAGTCCGGTCCGATCTTTAATAACGCGGCTCAGTGCTTTAACCACACTTTCTTCTGGAACAGCATGAAGCCGAACGGCGGCGGCCAGCCCGACGGTGCGCTTGCTGACGCGATCAACGCAAAGTGGGGCAGCTTCGATGCCTTTGCTGAAGCGTTTGCCAACAGCGCGGCCGGAAACTTTGGCTCTGGCTGGACATGGCTTGTTCAGAAAGAAGACAGCACGCTCGACATCGTAAATACCAGCAACGCCGGCACTCCGGTTACCGGTACCGCCACACCGCTTCTGGTGGTTGACGTTTGGGAACATGCCTACTATCTGGATTACTACAACGTCCGTCTGCAGTATGTGAAGGTTTTCCTGGCAAATCTCGCAAATTGGGACTTTGCAGCAAAAAATTTCTCTGACTAATTAGAGAAGTCTAAAAAATAAGGCCGTAGCTGATCTAGGCTGCGGCTTTGTTTTTGCGCGGCAGTTTTCGTCGGAAAATTCGATCAATACGTGAGGACAGACTTTAGAGGGAGCCCCTTGACCTCATACTGTTTTGCCGGATCTAACGCTCCGAACCAGCCTTTGTTCATTTCGAGGGCGTATTTTGCGGGTGCTCGACTGCAATGGATATCGGTCGTTTCGGGTTCCATATCCTCGATATTGATAATTTTTCCAAAGGCGTCAATAAAAGCGACAGAAAGCGGAATTTTGGTGTTTTTCATCCACATGCAGGCGCTTTCTTCGCCGTCCATAATGAACAGCATTCCGTGGTCTTTAGCCATGGAGGTACGGAACATCAGGCCTTTCTGACGCTCAGCTGCCGATATGGCTACTTCCGCCTTAATGGTCTTATTGCCGAACTGAAGCGTGACAAAGTCAGCGGCCTGACAGAGGCCGGAGAACCAAAGCGCTGAGAGCAGAGCGATAGATGTTTTTTTCATAATGAAAACTCGAAAAGCCTTGCGGGGCTTTTCGAGCTTGGATGCAGTGAGAAAGAGGATTACGAGGCCGGTTTGATGTTGTCAGCCTGTTTGCCCTTTTCACCTTCCTTCAGATCGAAAGTGACGCGCTGACCCTGTTTCAGAGTCTTAAATCCGTCCATTTTGATCGCAGAGAAATGCGCGAAAAGATCTTCGCCGCCGTCATCGGGAGTGATGAATCCGAATCCTTTTGCGTCGTTAAACCATTTTACGGTTCCTGTTGCCATATTTAAACTTCTCCAAAAAATAACGGCGATGTCCCAAAATCTCACGCGCCCTGCATATAACGAATTTGACTGCCCTGTGAGTCAAGACGAGCAGTCTATGTAAATTGTTAATGGAGTGTTTCAAAATGTCAATTAGTGTTTTACGTGCAGAATAACTTTCAGAAATTGTATGAAAATAACAAATCAAGTAATTATTTGATTAATTGAAATAAAAAACAATTCCCTTCTCGACGGTAAAAAAGAAGCGGATAATCAAATCGTTTCTGCGTTGCACAATAACCACAAAACAAAAGCCGATCATATGAACAGTGATACTGAAAAAGAACAGGTCCGAGTCGTCTATGCGGAGCCGGAATTCCGCATGCCCTCCCTATGGAAAGTTTTTATTCTGAATGATGATGTCACGCCGATGGACTTTGTTGTCGAGGTCCTTGTCTCAATTTTCGGAAAGGAGCATGACGAGGCGCTGGAGCTGATGTATGAAGCGCATAAAACCGGGCAGGCTCAGGTCGGTACTTATTCTAAAGACGTTGCTGAAACTAAAATCTTTGAAGTGACGGAGCTCGCTGAAGAAAATGGTTATCCGCTTCGCATGAAAATGGAAAAATAAAAACAGTTAAGCATGGCTAAGTTTTCAAAAGATCTGACGCACGCTATCGGCGCCGCAGCTGACAGAGCAAGCGCCGACAAGGCGGAATTTATTTCGCTCGAATATTTGCTTTGGGCGCTTATTCAGGAGCCCGAGGTAAAAGACGCACTAAGAAAAGAGGGTTTGAGAGAGCGCCGGCTTGAAGCAGGACTCGATCGTTTTCTTCGGGATCAGACGGGCTTTAATCGTCTGGGCGAAAAAACCGATCCGAGACCGACGATTGGTGTCGAGAGAGTGATTAATCGGGCTGCGGACACATTGGTTAAAAGCAATTCGCTCAGACCGCTTAACTGTCTGGATGTTCTTGTCGCGATCGAAGAAGATGAAGATTCCGACGCGGCTTTCTTTCTGAAGCAGTTCGGCATCAGACCGAGTGAGCTGACGCAAACCGATGATCGGGAAATCTCGCAGGAGCAGCCCGAAGATGAAGGCGGAGCCGTGTATGCCCGCTGTGATATTTGGGCCGCCAATGACGCATTTGATCCGCTTGTCGGCCGACAGGAGGAAATCGATCGGCTGATTCTGGCATTCTCCAGAAAAATAAAGAGCAGCGCTTTGATCGTGGGCGAACGCGGCGTCGGAAAGACGACGCTTGCTCAGGGCATTGCGCGCCTCATCGCGCAGGATCTTATGCCCGACAGGCTGAAAGGGATGAAGTTCTGCGCGCTCAATTTCAGCGCTCTCAAGAGCGGATGCCTCTTCTATGGAGATTTAACTAAACGTTTTCGAGACTTTATCGACTCAGTCACGAGAGACAGCAGCGCTATCGTCTTTCTTGACGATATGCATAAGATTCTTAACGGCAGCAGTGCTGACGAGTTCGCTGATTTGCTCGCGATGATGCTCGCGCACCCCAAAATTCATGTGCTTGGCGCTTCTACGCACCGCGGTCTGCGCACAGCGGAAAAAAATATCTCTTCCCTGATATCGTATTTCCAAAAAATTGACTTGCGGGAGCTGTCGGCAGAAGATTCGCTCAAAATTCTCTCCCAAAAGAGAAAATACTTTGAATTATTCCATCACGTGAAATACAGCGACGAAATACTCTCGAAGATCGTCAAACTTTCGGAGTATGTCTCTAACGGAAAACTGCCCGATAAAGCCGTGGACATCATGGACGAGGCGGGCGCGATTCACTATCTGAGCAAAAGCGCGGATCCGCTGGTGACGACAGACGAAGTTGAACGAGTGATCGCTAAACTCGCGCGTATTCCTGAGCAGAAGGTCTCGGAAAGCGGCGGGGAGTCGCTTCGTAATCTGTCCGATAATCTGAAAAAAGTAATCTTCGGCCAGGACCATGCGATTGATGCGGTTGTGAATGCGATCAAACTCTCAAAGAGCGGTTTGGCTGATAAGGAAAAGCTGATCGGCTCCTTCCTTCTTGCCGGACCGACCGGCGTAGGTAAGACCGAATTGGCTAAGCAGGTCGCCAAGCAGATGGGGATGGAATTTATCCGTTTTGATATGAGCGAATATTCGGAAGAGTATTCAGTTTCCAAACTTCTTGGCTCCGCGCCCGGCTACGTGGGCTATCAGGAGGGAGGCCGGCTGACGGAAGCAGTCAGCCGCACGCCCCATGCGGTGCTCCTGCTCGACGAAATCGAGAAGGCACATCCGGCAATCTATAACGTTCTGCTTCAGGTCATGGACTACGGGATGCTGACCGACTCAAGCGGCAAGACCGTGGATTTCAGAAATATCCTCCTGCTGATGACGACCAATGCGGGTGCAGCTGACTACGAAAAGCGAACCATCGGATTTGACAGCACTCAGGGCGCGGTCAACGGCGCTCGGGGCATCAGTGCCGCGTTTGCGCCTGAATTTAGAAACCGACTTGACGAAGTCCTGCACTTTAATCGTTTGGGTCGAGAACAGGTCGCGCTTGTGGCGGATAAACTCCTCAAGGAACTCAGCCGTCAGCTTGCGGAAAAGAATATTTCCATGACATACACCGAGGCGCTGAAAGCGCATCTTATCGCGCACGGTTTTGATCCGCTTCTCGGCGCCCGCCCGATGATTTCGTATATTCAGCGCTCGATCAAGCGCGAGCTCGCCAATGAGATGCTCTTCGGACGCCTGCAGAAAAAAAACAGCGTCACGATTGACGCTGATGAAAAAGATCAAATTCGCTTTGTGTATGAACACGAATAAGCGCGGCTTAGGATCGGCCTGAAGAGCCGAAGCCGCTGCTTCCGCGTTCACTCGCCTGGAATTCTTCTACGATTTCAAATTCAGGCTGAAGCACCGGAACGATAACCAGCTGCGCGATGCGTTCCATCGGCTCAATGGTGTACGGTTTATCAGAGCGGTTCCAGCAGGAAACCATCAGTTCGCCCTGATAATCCGAATCAATCAGTCCGACCAAGTTGCCGAGCACGATTCCGTGTTTGTGGCCAAGACCGGAGCGGGGAAGAAGCATTGCTGCGTAAGACGGATCGTTTAAGAAGAGCGCAAAGCCGGTTTTAATCAGCTCGCACTTTCCGCTTTCAATCGTCAGCGGCTCGTCAATGGCGGCTCTGAGATCCAAGCCGGCGGAGCCCGCAGATGCGTATGAGGGCATATTGCCGCTGATGCGTTTATCTAGAATTTTGATTTGTGCTTTCATGCGTTTTTTGAGAAAGAATGTTGGATGCCTCAAGAATAATGCGCTGAGCAAGTTCTTCCTTGCTCATTTCTTCAAGCGCTTCGGCGCCTGCCTTGGTGATGAAATAAGCCCGGTTGCTGTCCTGTCCGATTGCTGAGGAGTGATTGGCGACAATGAGATCGGCGCCTTTTTTCTGAAGCTTTTTCATGCCGTTTTCGACGAGATCCTCGGATTCGGCGGCAAAGCCGACGCAGACTCGACATAAACCGCTTTTGGCAGTTTCCTGCAGAATGTCCGGATTTTTAACGAGCGTTAGTGTGAGCGTCTCAGTGCTGTCCTCTTTTTTGATTTTTTTCGCAGAAGGATTTTCGACGCGGAAATCACATACTGCGGCAACCGAAATAAAAATATCCGGATGCTGATGCGCGGCTTCCTGAAGGACGGCGCTCTTCATATCCTGAGCGCCTGTCACACTGATGAGCCGCACGCCGTGCGGTATCCGGGCGGAAACTGCACCGGAGACGAGCGTGACTTCCGCACCCGCGTTGCGGGCCGCCTTAGCAATGGCGGCCGCCTGCTTGCCTGAGGAAAGGTTAGTAATTCCGCGCACCGGATCAATCGCTTCAAATGTCGGACCGCCCGTTATGAGAACACGTTTGCCTTCAAGAACTTTGGGCGTAAAAACCGCTTCAATGTCTTCAAGAAGGTGCTGAGGCTCGCTCATTCTGCCGCTGCCGTTCTCTCCGCAGGCGAGTTCTCCACTATCCGGCCCGCTGAAAAAAACTCCGTCACACTGAAGCTGACATACATTTCTCTGTGTTACGACGTTATTCCACATCCGGACATTCATCGCCGGCGCGATAAGAAGTGGGCAGGCGCGCGCGAGAATTGTCGTACTGACCAAGTCGTCGGCAATGCCGCAGGCGGTTTTGGCGATGATATTGGCGGTCGCGGGTGCGATCACCATTAAGTCGCATCCGTCACGAAGTGCAATATGCGCAAGCGGTACCGACGGATTGAACTGATCGGTTTCGACCGGATGGCCGCTGAGCGCTTCAAAGGTGGTTTTTCCAACGAACTGCTCGGCGACCTTGGTCATCATGACCCGAACTTCAGCACCGGACTTCACAAGAAGACGGACGAGCTCACAGGCTTTGTAAGCGGCAATTCCGCCGCTGACGCCCAGCAGGATCCGTTTGTTTTTTAAGACGGACATGTTATTCCTTTTAAGTGCTATTTCTTAGAAAAGAAAAATTCCACAAGGACAACAATAAAGGCTCCGACACAGATGCAGATGTCGGCGACATTAAACGCAGGCCAATGGTAGCCCGCGAGGTGGAAATCAAGAAAGTCAACGACGACTCCGATCGTGAGTCGGTCGTAGGCATTCGCAAGCGCGCCGGACATAACAAGCGAGAGTCCGAGGCAAAGCAGTTTTTCTTGGCTTTTTCTTGCGATCAGAATACAAATAACAAAGCTGACGACGAGTGCGAGTCCGGCAAAAAGGGGTTTCTGCCAGCCGCCCGCGTCTGCAAGGAAAGAGAATGCCGCGCCGCTGTTGTAGGCAACGACAAGATTAAAGAAATCAGTGATTTTGCGGCTGTCGCCGACAATCATCTGATGCTGGACCCAATCCTTTGTCCACTGATCAAGTCCGAACAGAAGCGCTGCAAAAACCAGCCAGCCCAAAAGGGCCGGCCAGTTCCAGCCGCTGTTGATAGCGGTATTTTTTTTCATCAGGCGAAACGTCTGGTTTCAGGAGTTCCGAAAAGATTTCCGATGCAGCGGCAGCAGAGAGTCGGATAGTTCTTGTCACAACCAACGTCTTCCTTGTACTGCCAGCATCTTTCGCATTTCGGCGCGGAGCTCGGTTTGACCGTGATTTCGCGTTTGTCGCTGACACCGTCAAGTGTTGCCTTGCTGGTGATCATGACAAAGGAAAGCTCATCGCCAAGCTGAGAAATGACATCGTATTCGGGCTGAGGAAGCTTCATAGAGACTTCGCCCTGCAGTGAGGAGCCAAGCTGACCCTTTTCACGCAGTCTTTCCAGTTCAACCTGAACGTCAGAGCGCACCGCTCGAATCAAAGCCCACTTGTTGAGAAGCTCGGCGCTTTCTTTAACGTGCGGCAGATCGGTGAATTTCTCAATGAAAATCGAGCCCTTATTGTTCGGGTTGAAGCAGGCATAGGCTTCTTCCGCGGTAAAGGACAGCACCGGAGCGAGAAGCTTCAGAAGCGTATCAGTGATGTACCAAAGACCGGTCTGTGCACTGCGGCGAGCTTGTCCGTTGGCTCCGGTCGTGTAGAGACGGTCTTTAAGAATATCAAGATAGAATCCGCCTAAGTCATCACTCGCAAAAAGCAGAAGCGCTGAGCAAGCGGTATGGAACTCATACTTCGAATAACGTTCGCGGATTTCCTGCTGAAGCTGCTGCATGCGCGCAATTGCCCAGCGGTCAATTTCAACCATGTCTTCAATTGCGACCGCATCCTTGTTAATGTCAAAGTCGGAGACGTTGGCAAGCAGGAAGCGGATGGTGTTGCGGAATCTTCTGTAGCCCTCTACGGTGCCTTTGAGAATTCTTTCGCCAAGACCGATTTCAGCGGTGTAGTCGGAGAGACCAACCCAAAGACGAAGAATTTCAGCGCCGTAACGGTCAGAGATTTCAGACGGTGCAATGACGTTACCGAGAGACTTGCTCATCTTTCGGCCTTGCTCGTCAACTGTAAAGCCGTGTGTCAGAAGCGCCTGATACGGAGGTCTGCCGTCGATGGCGGAGCCGGTGAGCAGAGAAGAGTGGAACCAGCCGCGGTGCTGGTCGCTGCCTTCAAGATAGAGATCTGCCGGGTAGGTCAGCTTGTCGGCATGCGAGCCGCGCATAACGGTGACGTGCGTTGTGCCGGAGTCAAACCAAACGTCCAGAATGTCACTGGATTTTTCGTATTTATCCGTGTCTTTGTCGATCAGATCTTCGACTTTGACGCGTGTCCATGCCTCGATGCCGTCTTTTTCAACCATATCAGCAACTTTGCGCAGGATAGCGAGTGTATCCGGATGCAGCTTGCCCGTCTCTTTATTGATCAGGAAAGGCAGCGGCACGCCCCAGTTTCTCTGTCTGGAAATACACCAGTCGGGACGATTGGCGATCATGTTGTGCAGTCTGGCTTCGCCCCATGCAGGAATAAACTCGGTACGGTCAACCCCTTCAAGCGCGGTTTTACGCAGAGGATCTGCAGGAGCGTCAGCGCTGAAGACTCCTTTGGTGTCCGCATTGGGTTCATCCATGCGGATAAACCACTGGTTGGTGGCACGGTAAATCAGCGGTGTCTTATGACGCCAGCAGTTCATGTAGCTGTGCACCATGCTGCCGCGGGAGAGCAGGTTGCCGGTAATCTGGAGCGTGTCCAGGATCTTGTCTTTGGCTTTCCAAATGTTCAGTCCGCCAAAGAGCGGCAGAGACTCGCTGTAGCTGCCGTTGCCCATCACAGGGTTCAGGATGTCGCCATTAGTGATTCCGTTTGCCTTGCAGGAGACAAAGTCATCCACACCGTATGCAGGCGCAGAGTGAACGATACCGGTACCGGCAGTGGCGTCGACGTAATCGGCGAGGAATACCGGAGAGAAGCGGTCGTAGAAGGGGTCCATCTCGCAAAGCGGATGTTTAAAGCGCAGTCCCTGGAACTCGCTGCCTTTGGCTTTAGCGACCGGTTTGCCTTCGAGGCCGAAACGCTTCAGGGATTCTTCGTACAAAGATTCCGCCAGAACGAACATGCGGTTGGGCGTATCAACAAGAACGTAATCCAGTTCGGGATTCATGTTGAGCGCTTGGTTGGCAGGGATTGTCCACGGAGTGGTTGTCCAAATCACAGCGGCGACAGGCTTATCGCATTTGTAATTAAAGATCTGTTCCAGACGAGGTTTGTCTTCCGCGGAAATCGGGAACGCAGTATCCAGTGTCGGAGAAGACTTGTCCGCATATTCGACTTCAGCTTCCGCAAGCGCGCTCTGGCAGTCAAAACACCAGTTCACGGGCTTGAGGCCGCGGTAAACAAAGCCTTTTTCAAGGATGACGCCAAGCGCACGGATTTCTTCGGCTTCGGTTTCAGGGCGCATCGTCAGATACGGATCGCTCCAGTCACCGAGCACGCCGAGACGCTGGAACCCAGCCATCTGGTTTTTGATCTGCTCTTTGGCGTATTCACGGCATTTCTGCATGACTTCTTCTTTAGGAAGATTCTTGCCAAATTTTTTCTCAATCTGAATTTCAATCGGCATTCCGTGGCAGTCCCAGCCCGGAACGTAAGGTGCGTCAAAGCCTTCAAGCGTCTTTGTCTTGAGAATGATGTCCTTCAGAATTTTGTTGACAGCGTGGCCGACATGAATGTTTCCGTTGGCATACGGAGGGCCGTCATGCAGCAGGAAGCGCTTTTCGCCTTTTCTGGCTGCGCGAATTTTCCCGTACACGTCTTTTTCCAGCCAATCCTTAATCCAGCCGGGTTCACGGGCAGGCAGATTGCCTCTCATGGGAAAGGGTGTATCAGGAAGATTCAGCGGATATTTTTTAGCGGCTTCCTTAGCCGCGGCGTCATTTTTTTTACTCATCTTTATTCCTTGGCCCCCTCGGGCTCTTCAAGGTTAAACGGATAATCCTAAGATTTGTTTTGCTTTGCGCTGGTCTTCTTCGATCGCAGCTCTCAGCTCTTCAAGGGAATTGAATTTCTTCTCTTCCCGAATCTTTGCAAAAAATTCCACTTTGAGAACCTGGTCATAAAGGTCTCCGTGGTAGTTAAACAAGTGTGTTTCCAGCAGATACTCTCCGTGATCGGTGACGGTGGGACGTCTGCCGACACAGGCGACGCCTTCAATCGGTCTCGGCCCGATGCCGTGAACTTTGACGGCGTATACGCCTTCGATCGCGGGTTTCGATTTGGAGTAAGGCGGCAAAATGCGCTGATTCATTGTCGGAAAGCCGATCGTTCTGCCGATTTCCTTGCCGTGAAGCACGCGGCCGCTGATCATATAAGGGCGGCCGAGCATGTAGTTGGCAGACGGGATGTCGCCTTCAGCCAAAGCGTGCCGAATTCGAGAGCTCGAGATCGGCGCGACAGAGTGATAAAGCATCGGCATCGGATGAACTTCGAAATGAAATTCCTTCCCTAAGCTTTCCAGCAGTTTGATATCTCCGGCTCGTTTGGCGCCGAAGCGGAAATTCTCACCGACAGTAACCCAGCGGGCGTGCAGTCCGTCGACAAGAATCTCACGGACGAATTCATAAGGCGAAAGCGAAGCAAGATGCGGTTCGAACTTAAGAATGTAAACGCGTTCGATGCCGCAGGCCTGGATAGCTTCCACCTTGTCATGAAGACTCAGGATGCGGCGCGGAGCGTCGTCGGGGTTAAAGTATTCTCTCGGATGAGGCTCAAAGGTCAGAACGGCCGGACAAAGCAGACGAGCACGAGCCGCATCTACCACTTCGTGAAGAAGCGCTTGGTGGCCGCGGTGCACACCGTCAAAATTGCCGATCGCTAAAGCGCAGTCAAGCCGATCTTCCGGCTTAGGCAGCCCTCTAAAAACTTTTTTCATCCAAACCTCCGGGTGCGCGCTGCTGAGACAGGCGCACACCGCCCTTTAATGCACACAAAAGAACAATTATAAAAGAGGCTGAGATCGCTTTGAAAAAACAGCAAAATAAACTTGAAGCGTCAGTAGCGGAAAGTGAGTGAAAATGCTTATGAACGTGGCACAATCTCACTGTTTTACTCTTGGTGCGTAGCGATGAAAAAAAATATAGTTGTCCTTATTTCGGGAAGGGGCAGTAATTTCAAGTCTGTATATGAAGCGAGCGTTCGTGAGAACTGGGCTGAAAAATACGGTTTATATATCAGCGGCGTGATTTCCAACCGCGCTGATGCCAAAGGACTTGAATACGCGGCCTCCGTCGGCATTCCTTCCAAAGTGGTTGATCACAAGGGCTATGAAAGCCGAGGCGCTTTTGAAAAGGATCTCGCAGACGCCTGCGACGAGTTCGGCGCTGATCTGATCGTGCTTGCCGGCTTTATGCGCGTATTGACCCCGTACTTTGTAGATCGCTTCAGCGGCAGAATTCTTAACATTCATCCGGCGCTTCTTCCGCTTTTTACCGGACTTCATACCCACGAAAGGGCACTTCAGGCCGGCGTGCGCGTTCACGGTGTTACTGTTCACTTTGTATCGGCCGAACTGGACGGCGGACCGATTGTCGGTCAGGCCGCGGTACCGGTTTTGGCAAATGACACGCCTGAAATATTAGCCGCCCGCGTACTGGTGCAGGAGCATGTTCTTTATCCGCGAGCCGTGCGCCTTGTTGCGAGCGGCCGCGTGAAATTGGATGGAAATAAAGTGCTGATGGACGAAGAGGCGAGCAGAGAGCTTGCTATTTTGGCGCAGTAAGACGTGTCCGTCGCATAGGAGCAGAAATGGCAGAAAGAGCAGAAAGATCACGGTTTTCTTTTTCCAGAGGAAGAAGAAGCGACGCGCCCAAGCGCAAATTAACCGATCGTCAGAGAGCGGCGAAGGAACGTCTCGCGAAGATGTCTCCCGAACAGAGACACACGCACGATCCTAACAAGGCACCGAATCCGAGAATGCTGAGTTCGCATCCCGGAGAAGTGCGCATCACTTCCCTGGTCGTCGATGAACTCGGCCGCGCGCTGCGCAAGATCCTGAAGCTTGACGGACCTGCGGACGTGCTGATGAGCCTTTACTTTAGAGAAGCGCGTCATCTCGGACCGAGAGAAAGAACAATTATTGCCGAGGCGATTTATTACTGTCTGCGGCATCTCTCCATGATTACCTGGCGCATGGGAACGGTCACGCCCGTGAAGGCGCCGCGGCTTACAGGGCTTCTCGTACTCGCGCTTCAGTACGGCGTCGATAAGATCAGTGATCAGATTCTCGGAAAGGAAAAAGACACGCTCCTGAATATGCTTCGTCCCAAGGACAGCAAAGCACCTAAAGAGATTCAGGCTGAAGTTCCGAAATGGCTCTATGACCTTGCGGTTGTGCAGTACACAGATCACAAAGCGCTCTTTGAAGCCATGCAGCAGGGCGCTCCGTTGGATCTGCGCGTTAATACGCTCAAGGCCGGTGTTGACGATGTGATAGCCGAGCTGGATAAACATCACGTCAAGGCGGTTAAAGGTGAATATTCCCCGGAATGCGTTCGTCTGGACATCAAGCCTGCTTTAACGCAGTGGCCGATTTATAAAGACGGGTTGGTTGAAGTTCAGGACGAAGGCTCGCAGCTGATTGCGCGTCTGGTGCAGCCGAGACGAGGCGAGATGGTCTGCGACTTTTGTGCCGGTGCCGGCGGCAAAACACTTGCGCTGGGCGCGCTGATGAAATCCACCGGCCGCATCTATGCGTTTGACGTGAATGAAAAGCGCCTGGGCGGATTAAAGCCGAGAATGCGCAGAGCGGGCCTTTCCAACATTTATCCGTCAGTGATTCGAACGGAGCACGACAGCCGCGTTAAACGCCTGTACGGGAAGATGGATCGTGTGCTTGTGGATGCGCCGTGTTCCGGAACCGGCACCTATAGACGCAATCCCGATTTGAAATGGCGCTTTGGCGAGGATGAACTGGAACGCATTAACAGTATTCAGAAGTCCGTCATTCGTTCCGCTGCGAAGATGGTGAAAAAAGGCGGCCGCCTTGTGTATGCGACCTGCTCAATTCTGGAGCGCGAAAATCAGGGTGTCATCTGCGAATTCCTGGAGGAGAATCCGGAATTTGAACTGCTGGATGCGTATGAAATTCTTGAGAAGCAGGGCGTTGAAATCTCTCCGTATCAGAAGAAGCGGTTTGGAGAATACTTTGTGATGCTTCCGCAGCTCAACGGCACAGACGGCTTTTTTGGCGCCGTGCTTCAGCGCAGGGATGAAAAAAAGGGCAGGACGGAGAAGGAGAGTCCTGCCTTGGAGGGCGACGCTCAGGAGAGCGTCCAAAAAGAATAGTCGCTGTCTGACTTAAACCTTCATACTATGGCCCTCTTCGGAGGGCCGTAGTTTTTTGATCGGTAAGAACTTACGCGTCGAGCAGCTTTTCAAGTTCGAGCTTGTTGTTAGCTAATTCAGGACGCTCGGAGAGAATAACCATCAATTTCAGACGAGTCTTCGCCGTTGAAAGTTCTCCGCCGTGAATGGCTCCGTTATTGCGGCTGTCGGTTACCGAGCCGGGATAGGCATAGACCTGGTAAGGACGTCCGCCGGGAGTACGAGTGGAGATCACGACGACAACGCCTTTATCGCTGGCGTCTTTAATGCCGGGCTCTAAAACTGCCGGGAGGTTGCCGCGTCCGAAGCCTTCCAAAATGATGCCTTTGCAGCCCTGAGCGACAGCAAAATCAATGTACTCTCTGCCGACGCCGGTCTGTCCGGTAACGATATCAACGCGTGCGGTCAAAGCTTTGGGACTGAATGTCTGGCGGCCGATTGGTTCACGTCTGAAGACGACTCGGTCGACGTCACAGTAGCCGATGGGACCCCACCAGGGAGATTCGAACGTTGCCGGGTTGGCAGAATGTGTTTTGCGGACCTGTGCCGCGGCATGAATGGTTTCATTCAGAAGCAGCAGTACGCCTTTGCCTCTTGCCTCATCGGAAGCGGCAGTTTTTACCGCGCAGTAAATGTTGGCAGGACCGTCAGGACTTGTATCGCCGGCTCCGCGCATTGCGGCGGTGAGAACAATCGGTTTCTCACTCTTATGCAGCAGATCAAGCATGTAGGAGGTTTCTTCGACTGTGTCGGTGCCGTGTGTGACAACAGCGCCCGAGACTCCGTCTTCTTCCAGCGCTTTTTCAATCATTGCGGAAAGATCGAACATTTTCTGCGGAGTCATTGCGCAGGAAGCGTGGTTTGAGAACTCGCGCACTTCAACGTCGGCGAGTTTTTCCAGACCGGGGACGGCCGCAGCCAGATCGGCGCCGCTGACGGCAGGAACCAAGCCGTTCACAGCAGGATCAAATTTCATGGCGATTGTGCCGCCGGTTGTAAATACAATAACTTTTTTCTTTTCTGACATTTCTTTCTCCAGGGGAAACAAACTAAAACTTTTCTGCGACAGTGCTGTAGAGCCTGCTCGCCGCTTCAAGATTCCGATTAATGATCGGAACGGATTCAGTACAGATTCGGACGTAGCGATCGACATCCTCGAGTGAAAGGGTCGGCTGAACAACCTTCTGCAGTTCTTCTCGAGGAATGAAGAGACTCAGCACGCAGGAGCTTCCGGGTATACAGCCGACGCCGCCCATTACTTTGTGAATATCTTCACTCATGAATGTGATGCCGCCAAGGTCCTCACTGCAGAAACGATTGAGTTCGGCTGCAATTTGAACTTTTTCTAAAGCGCTGCTGCTTTCATCGAGTTTCTTAGCCAGCGAGCCGATATAAACAGCGTTCTCGTGAGTGAGCCCTCGCATTGCGTCAGGACTTCTTTTCAGCATTTCCGGCCGATAAAGGACCGGATAGCCGAGCATCTCGGCAGCTTCTTTTACGCATTTCGCGACAATCGGATTGTCATCCTGCTCATTGCCGCGTACAAGGAATGTATTTTCTGAAATCTCATCTGAGACCGGTTTGGCGCACACTTTGCCTTCAATCACTATGCTCGGAATTTGATCAAGCCGCAGTCTGTGCATGATTTCTTTTTTGCCGAATAGATTGACATTGCCTTCAATGTCCTCATTCGGTCCGATTCCGCCGATGCTCGCGTTGGAGAGCGCCAGCACAGAGGTCGGAAAGCCTCCCGCTTCGATGACGGTACCGAGGATTTTGCCGCAGTTGCCTTCAATCTCTTCCTCCCCGTAAAGAAATTGATCAGGGAAGGACTTCGCGAAAGAGTCCATTGAAGCGTTAGCAATGGCGGTCTGCAGAGCGACCGGTACTTCCATTGCGCCCTGTCCGAGAATTCGCCCGAAGCAGCGCACGGCAAGTGTTTGTGAGTTGACGGCTTCGGCGCCGATAATTTGCTGCGCAAGACGTGCCTCATCGGGCGTGATGCCGCGTCTTGCAAAGGCTTTTCCTATGCCTCCGCTTTTTGTGGTGACTTCAAAATAAGCTCCATTTAAACCTGTTCTCGCGCTTACCGAATCGATGCGCAGATCAATATCAAAGGTTTTCTGAAGCAGTCGGATAACACATGAGAGACCGCCGGAATCGTCCTGCACGAAACCTTGGTGACTGTTGGCATGTCCGCAGCCGGCATGTCCGACGATACCGCAGGTACCGAAAGCAGATTTAGATGGAGAAAGTGCTGTCATGACCGGTATGGGGGAGTCAAAAGACTCCCCGTAATTTAAATTAGAAAACTGTTAAAGCAAGCGTAATGCAGAAAGCAACCAGGCAGCCGAACAGGATGGACGGACGCTGGAACAGGTTGGCCTGCTTGAGGTTGGAGCCGGGAACTACCGGAATGACTGTCGCAAGAGCGGCAACCGGACCGCCAGTCAGGAAGTACTGGATCAGGGATGCGCCGGAAGCAGCAGCGAACGCGGCGGCGAACGGATCAGCGCCGGCACCGAGAACAACCTGAAGGAACGGAACTAGAACAGCAACAGAAGCGGCATAAGACTGAGTCATAAAGCCGGTGATGAAAGCGACGGCAAACATCGCAACGACCGGAGAGAAGGAGAGCAGCGGGCCGGCAAAGGTAGAGATGGTGTCTACTAAACCGACCTGTTTGATAACCGTACTCATGAAAAGGAAACCGATCGTGGCAACCAACGGAGTAGCAATCAGGCCGACACCGTTCATCATGTTCTGCTCGGAAGTCTTCATGTTTTCATGAGCAAGGATCATAACAACAAGAGCGGAAACCAGGCCGACGAGGAAAATCGGAAGACCCATAATAAAGCCGACCAAAAGGATCAGGAACGGGAAGAAGGCCTTGAAGGAAGTCGTCTTGTATTCCTTCGCGTTGATTTCTTTTATAACTGCGATTCTGTCTTCTTCCGAAACGGTAACGCCTCTCTTATGCATGTCGAGAACGACACGAAGGGCAGACATGAAGAAGATTGAGAGAGATGCGATTAAGCCGAGAACGTTGAAAAGACCGTAACCAATGCCGGCGGTTGCTAAAATGGCGACTTGGGTCGGGTGTGTAAAGCCGGCTAAGTTGCCGATGTGGCCTGCGTGAGCTTGAATACCGGCGACTTTGTTCGGGTCAACGCCGAGGCGGACTGCAGCAGGGCCGGTAATGACGGCTGTGATAACAGGCTGAGTGAAACCGGTCAATGCGCCGATCACGCCGGCAGCGATACCGCCCGCGGTACAAACGCCCGGACCTCCGCCAAGTTTGTTGCCGCAGCGCACGATGTCGCGAACGATCACGTCAAGGAAGCCGGTCGCCTGCATAATGCCGATGAACAGCAGGATGCCAGTCATGTCCGCAATGACGGGATTCAAACCGGAGTTAATCATTTTTGCAACCGTCATCGGAGCGTTTCCTGCAAGCGGGAAACCGGCAACGATGGCCGAAATGGCTGCGCCGGTGATAGCCGTAATGTAAATAGGCGTTAGGCCGGTAATCATTACGACTAGCGTCAGAACCATAAGGCACTGAGCGATAATCATTTGAGTTGTCATAGAGTTTTCTCCTAGGGTTATGGAAATTTAGCTTTCCAATTTCTATGATTCACTCAGGAAGTTACAATTCGATAAATTTGTCTTTTTGGAAAATTACAAAAAAATTACAAAGACTAGAGATTTTCCCTTGGTTCAGTCTGCTTCAGAGCTGCAGAGAATGTAGCCGACACTGGAATAAGAGGAGATGATTCCGCCGTCCAACCCCGCGGCTTCCAGTTTGCGTCGGATACGTGCAAAAGTGACGCGCAGGTACTGGACTTCGCCCGTGTACTCATCGCCCCAAACACGACGCAGCAGCCTTTCATGAGTGAGAACTTCGCCTTCATGACGAACAAGTTCCTGAAGAAGACGAAATTCGGTGTCCGTAAGCTTTACTGCAGTTTCGCCGACAAAGCATTGTCTTTTTGAAGGCTGCAGATGGATTTTCCCTGACTTAAGTGTCTGCGAATCCGCATGCGTATATGGAACGGTCGATCGAGTGCATCTTCTTAGAACAGCACGAATTCTTTCGAGCAGTTCCTGAAGATAGAACGGTTTGGCGATGAAATCGTCCGCGCCGATTCTGAAGCCTTCAATAACAGTCGGTCGCTCATCTTTTGCAGAAAGGATAATGACTGGAGTATTGGAGAAGGCTCTGAGTTTCCTGAGGAAAGTCATTCCGTCCATTTCCGGCATCATAAGGTCAAGAAGGATTAAGTCCGGTTTCTCGGCGGCTCTTTGGAAGATTTCCAAACCCTGCTGACCGTCGCCCGCAGAAACGACGTCGAATCCTTCCAGCTCAAGGTTGGCTGCAACAAGTCTTCTGATTTTGCTTTCATCATCGATGATGAGGATTAGTGGTCTGCTCATAATATTTGAGTTACAAGTGAAAGCGTAGTTTAATTGTGATTCCTTTACCGCTGTGACACTCAGCCCAGATCCTTCCTCCGTGGGCTGCCATAATGCCTCGGCAAATCGCCAGACCTAGGCCGGTTCCTCCGACTTTTCTGCGGTTGCTCATGTCCACTTGATAAAAAGTATCGAAAATCTTTGACAGATGTGTCGGCGGGACTCCGACTCCGTTGTCTGAGAAAGAAACCTCGATTTCTTTTCCTTTCAGAGAGGAGCTGACAAGACAGATCGGGGAATCCGAAGAACGGTATCGGGCCGCATTATCCAGAATGTTGATGAACACCTGAAGTATCCTGTCTTTGTCAACCAGAATACACTGAGCGTCTTTGTCGATATTGGTCTCAATCTTCAGATCCGGGTAGTGCTGCTTCACAACTTTTTCTGCCATGCGCAGCAGCACGCCCAGAGACTGGACCTTCGGACGAATCACTAAAGCGCCGGCTTCGATTCTTGACACATCAAGCCAGTCGGAAATGAGATTCTGCAGCCGTGTACTTTCAGAAAGCATATCGCCGATCAGTTCTTTTGCGTCCTCCGGCCTGCCGTTTGAAATCATTCGATCAAGCGTTTCTGCCTGAAGACGCATTGTGGTGATCGGTGTTTTTAGTTCATGAGCCACGATGGACACTAAGTTCCCCTTCATGCGCTCGATTGACATCTCCTTTGAGATGTCGCGAATAATAAGCCCCATTCGCTGACCATAGCCCTGAAAGTGGGGAACAATGAATGTTGAGATCTCCAGGAAAAAGTCTGAATCGGTCTTGCTGACGAGTCTTCTTGTGACGCCGGGTTCATGCGGAATAAGGTGTGCTTCATCTGCGTTTGCTGAAAAAAGGGTCCTAAAGCCCTCTGAGAGATAAGCCTCAACACTATTTAACGGCGTTTGCTCAGTAATGCCGAGTAGGTTTTCCGCCTTTTTGTTAAAGAAAAGAAAACTGCCTGATTGTCCGATAAGGATGACTCCTTCGCTCATGGATTCCATTAATGCGGTGAAGCGGGAGTGATCGACTTTGATGGAACGAAACATATTTTCGTTGTCGAGCACAATGGAAATCGAACGCGCAAGACGAAGAATCGAGGAAAATACCGAGGCCTGTTCCTGCCCCGGAACCGTTGCAAAACAGAGATAGCCTAGGACTTCATTTGGCGAAGATTTGACGGCGATGTAGTTTTCCGCATTCGGTATTTTTTCCGCGTCTGTGAAATAGAGCACTTCCAGGGATAGGATTTCTTTGAATCGTTCAATCGTCTTGCCGATAACGATTTTTGGCGGTTCTTCCAGCGGAGCAAGCAGCTGCTGCAGGCTCTTCAGCTCTTCGTTTCTCTTGTTGAGTGAAGCCGTTCGAAGATTGACCTGTTCGGTCAGCGTTTCGTTGGACAGCTTAAGTTTTTCCTGGCTGCTGACTACGGCCTGCGCCAAACTTTTGAATTGTTTGGAAACGGTCTGCAGCTCAAGCGGTGCGTATTTAAATCTTTCCGCAGATGGTGTAACCACTCGGTTGTTTTTTTTGAATTCCTCAAGCTGCTCAATAACGCATTCGACGCTGCGCGTAAGTCGCGTCCCTAGGAAAGAGCCGACGACGAATGTGCCGATCAGGCCGAGAATAAGAAAAGCTCCGGAGGTTAAAAGCGATGATGAGAGCTGTTCATCTCTAACAGCGACCGGCTGCCCGACGACAAGCAGCCATCCGGTCGCTTTAACTGAAGAGGCCGATAAAACCTGAGAGTTGTTGCGGACCTGATCGGTTCGCCATAGCGGATGCGGAGAAAGAAGATGAGATCGGACAACTGACATAAAAGCTTCCGTCGGAACGAACGGAGCGTATTGTTTTTTGGTGTTCAGGGATTCCTGAAAGATGCTTCTGTTGTTATTTGTGAAAAGCTGAACCGTGAAAGGCTCGGAGCGAATCGTTTCAGCAATGATTTCGGAAAACTTTTTTTGAGAGATGCATCCCTGAAGAAGCAGCTTCTTTCCGCTTTTCTCCGTGACGGGTTCTCGAATGCAAAAATTACCTCGATCGTCGACGCGGATGAAAGATTTTTTTTTGCCGATTGGAGCTGCATCGGCAGAAGAAGGACTTTCAATTTCATGAGACTCTTCTGAATTCAGAACAGAGATATCAAAAAGTTTTTGATATTTAGCGCTCTCTCCGAAAAGAGCTTCAGTGCTCCTGACCGGGATATCTTCAGCTCGGATGATATTTCCGCTTGTCTTTAGGAAATTAGCAAGGCTGTAAATTTCTTCGGAAATTCGATTGGACAGCTGCCGAGTGATTTCAATCTGACGCCAATCATTGATTTCTGTGGCATTCATCAGCTGACTGAAATGCATGAAACCGAGCATGAACAGCGGAGTTAGCGCCGTCCACGCAAGCGCTCTGGTTAGGTAGCCGCTGAAGTCTTTCTGAATAACATTTTCTTCTACTTTGACATCGACTTCTGTTGGAAGCGGAACAGAGAAATTCTTTGGCTTATCGGTCATGTTGCTGTTATCTGCGTCTTCTGAGGAGGAATTTCGGAAGAGGCCCGGGAGCTGAGTTCAGACGATATTATTCCAATTTTCAGAGCGCACGCCAAAATATTTGCCTAGGGTCGTTTCTCAAAGGCAAAAAAAACCGAAGCCGAAGCTTCGGTTTTTACCCAAAGTCTGAATTACTTCAGTTTGGTTTCTTTGTAGATCACATGCTTACGAGCAACCGGATCGTACTTAGACATTTCCATTTTGCCACTCTGATTACGTTTGTTCTTCGTGGTTGTATAGAAATGGCCGGTTCCAGCAGTGGAAGCCAGCTTGATTTTTTCACGGATTCCTTTCGCCATGGTGAACTCCTATTAGATTTCGCCGCGGGCGCGAAGGTCCGCCAGAACAGCTTCAATGCCGTTCTTATCAATCGTACGCAGTGCAGCGTTTGTAACTCTCAAACGAACCCAGCGATTTTCGCTTTCAACCCAAAAACGGCGGTACTGCAGATTGGGCATAAAGCGGCGCTTGGTCTTGTTATTCGCGTGCGAGACGCGATTGCCAACCATGGGAGCCTTGCCGGTGACTTGACACACTCGTGCCATCGCTAACTCTCCAGAATAATAACTGTTATAAAACTTTCCTCTCGCCGAAAAAATACGCTCGGGGAGGACCAAAAACCGAGATTATACTGACTTTTTTCTCTTTTTGCACAAGACAGTTAGAAATATCCTCTGAAAGGCACTGAGGAAAATGCTTTGCGAGCTCTCGCTGTGCAGTCGATTTAAAGGCCGGCAGGCCTGTCGGCAGAGCTGAGCGGTGTTTATTTTTTTCACATCTTCTTGCAAAGATGTGCGGACAGAAAAGACGATCGGTACGAAACAAAGATCGTCAGATTGAATATGATATCTGAACATTGAATACTCAGAGTGGAAAGATGAAGATTCTTCTTGCGGAACCCAGAGGCTTTTGCGCGGGCGTTGACCGCGCGATCGCGATTGTCGAAAGAGCATTGATTGTGCACGGCGCGCCAATCTATGTGCGGCACGAAATCGTGCACAACAAACATGTGGTCAGCACGCTTCGTGAAAAAGGCTCAATCTTTGTAAACGAAGTCTCGGAAGTTCCGGACGGCTCTGTTGTGGTTTTCTCGGCCCACGGCGTGCCTAAAGCGGTGGAGGAAGAGGCTCGCTCAAGAGATCTCATCATCTATGACGCGACTTGCCCTCTTGTCACTAAAGTGCACGCTGAAGTCAGCAAAATGCATCGAGGAGGCTACCAAATCGTGATGATCGGACACCGCGGCCACCCTGAAGTTGAAGGTACGGTCGGTCAGGTTCCTTCCGCGATTGAAGTCGTGGAAAAGCCCAAGCAGGTCTGGGATCTGAAAGTCGAAGATCCGGAAAAAGTCTCTTATGTCAGCCAGACAACAATTTCATACGACGACGCCAGACGGGTCATCGATGAATTAAAGAAGCGCTTCCCTAAAGTTGTAGAACCTAAGAAAGCGGATATTTGCTATGCGACGCAAAATCGTCAGGATGCGGTTAAGGCGCTCGCAAAAGAGGTGGACCTGGTCTTGGTTGTGGGCTCTAAATCCAGCTCGAACTCCAACCGCCTTCGGGAAGTTGCCGAAGGCGCCGGTGCAAAAGCTTATCTGCTTGATGATGCCGAGGAAATCGATTCAACATGGTTTGAAGGCGTGGAAAATGTCGGGATTACCGCGGGAGCAAGCGCTCCGGAAATTCTCGTAGAGGAGATTGTCGACAGACTGAGAGACTTGGGCGCCGATGAGGTGAGAACGCTTGGCGGAACGCCTGAAGATGTCAAGTTTCCGCTTCCCAAAGGACTCTGGCAGAAAGATGTGGACAATGCCGCAAAAATACCGAGTGCGCAGATCTCCGCGCCGTTTGGCAGTATTCGAATGGATTTTCAGGACGGACAGCTTTCCCGAGTCAGTCTGAGCACTCAGCCCTGCGAGACCAATCTGGATCAGTACGGAAATCATCCGGCAGTCAAAGCGCTTCAGAAGTATTTGAGCGGCGATATCGCTGCGGTAAAAGGCTGGAAGCCGAGTGTGGGTGGAACCGCTTTCAGACAGAAAGTCTGGAAGGTGATCTCTGAAATTGAACCGGGCGAGACAATGACGTACGGAGCGCTTGCCGAGAAAATTCATTCCGGCCCGAGAGCGGTGGGTGGAGCCTGCGGCGATAATCCTCTGCCGATCTTTGTTCCTTGCCACCGAGTGGTCGGTAAGGGCAATTCGGGCGGCTTTAACCATAAAGCCGAAGATGTTTCGATTAAATTATGGCTCTTGAATCACGAAAAACATTACAGTGGAGCTTCAAGTGAGTAAGAAAGAACATGTATCGGCCACGCCGGCAACTGTTTGGCTCAAAAAAAACGGAGTCCCTTTCGAAGAGGGTGTTTATGAGTACATTGATCACGGCGGCACGGAACAGGCTGCGAAATGCTTCGGAGTGGATGAACATCAGGTCGTGAAGACACTCATTATGCAGGACGAGCACGAAAAACCTCTGGTTATCCTGATGCACGGAGATCGGGAAGTTTCAACAAAGAATCTCGCGCGACAGGTTGGCTGCAAGCATATTGAACCCTGCAAGCCCAATATCGCTGAAAAGAATTCCGGCTATCAGGTGGGAGGAACGTCCCCATTCGGCACAAAGAAACACATGCCGATTTATGTCGAAAAAACGATCCTTGATCTGCCGTTCATTTATATCAACGGCGGAAGAAGAGGATTTAATGTCAAGATTCAGCCTTCAGTGCTAACAGAAAAACTTGGCGCAGTCCAAGTGGAATGCGCCATCGAGAAATAACTCAGTTGTAAATCATGCCCTGCCGGACTCTTCAAGTGACCAGCGGGGCTTGATTGAAAAGCCATCCTCTTTTTCGGAAGCGCCTTCCGAAATCTCTTTCAGATGCGCGGCTGCGGCAGCCGCGATCATTGCGCCGTTGTCCGTGCAGAGCGCGGCCGGCGGGAAGTAAACCTTAACGCCTCTTTTGCCGCAGGCTGATCTTAAAGCCTCTCTCAGCTGCTTGTTGGCGCTGACGCCGCCCGCGACAACTAAAGATTTATACCCGTAATGCTTGAGCGCGCGCAGGCTCTTTGCAACCAAAACTTCTGTCACTGAATCCACAAACGCTCTTGCCAAGTCGTTCTTGTACTCATCGGTCAGAGGACCGCTGTGTTTGCGGATGGTGTTCATGACTGCGGTCTTAAGACCGGAGAAGCTGAAGTTGCAGTCGGGCGAATGAAGCAGAGGGCGCGGCAGGTCGATGACGCCGGACTGTCCCATATCCGCCATTGCCGAGACTGCAGGACCGCCCGGATAAGCCTTGCCAAGCGCCTGAGCAGTCTTGTCAAAGGCTTCGCCGACCGCATCGTCAAGCGTCTCTCCTATGACGCTGTACTCACCGAGCCCTTTGACTTCCATGAGCTGGGTATGACCGCCGGAAACTAAAAGCGCGATAAAAGGAAACTTCGGTGGATTGTCCGACAGCAGCGGAGAGAGCAGGTGTCCTTCCAAGTGATGGATGCCGATCACGGGAACTCCGAGCGCAAATCCGATGCCGTGCGCGACAGAATTGCCGACAAGGAGTGCTCCGGCTAAACCCGGGCCCTCGGTAACTGCAACGGCGGAAAGGTCGGACGGTTTTTTGCCGGCTTTGTCCATCACCGCGTTGATGAGCGGGATGACTCTTCGAATGTGATCTCGGCTTGCGAGTTCCGGTACCACGCCGCCGTAAAGACGATGCATCTCGATCTGAGAGTGCAGAGCGTCGGCAAGCAGTCCTTTTTCGGGATCGTAAAGCGCTACCCCGGTTTCATCACAGGAAGATTCAATTCCTAGTATCAGCATCTCTTTTATCAATGTAAGAAGTTAGACAGCAAACATTCTAAGACGCTCGCTGTCGGATCGAAAGACCAACGCGCTATTTCTGAAGCGAGAGATAGATTCCTCTGGTGACCTGCGCAAAACTCTTCGGCTTGTTCGGAAGGCTTGGGAGAAGGTCACGTACGCCGGTACAGATTTGCTCGTAATCCTTAAAGGCCGGGACGCTTGTCGAGGAGCACTTGATTCCGTGACGCTCAAGGAACGCTCTGCTCGGAGTATCTAAAGGGAAATATTTTTCCGGTCGGATCCAATACATGCCGATGGTTAGATTGAATTTAATGCCGTACTGATGTGCGGTCATCTCGTCAAACTGCACTCCGACACAGCTCTCGTCGTTAAGTACGGAAATAAAAAACTGCCAAAGATTGTCAATGTCTTTCTCAGTCTGTCCGTCTTTGAATCCGAAAAATATGGAGTTTTCATTGCTGAGCGGCGGAATGCCGTGGTAGTTATGCGGAACCGGCTCTTTTAAGCCGAAAATCCTTTTAAAGGCTTCGGCGGTTTCTGTCTTTTTCTCCTGACTGATGTGTCGATTCAGGATGCCGAAAACAGAAAACGGATCAATGTCTTTGAGAGGCTTGCGCTCCGGATCATGCAGATAACCAGTTTCCGCAGGCAGCGCTTCATAGAGTTCTTTAAGCAGGGCTGCCCGTTTGTTTTGATAGGAACAAAGCGCTTTAGCGGCAGCGGGATAAAAAGCACACCATGAGTAATCATTTAAATCATCCATCAGACGCTCCTAATTCAGTGACTGCCGTACATTTTGGCGGCCGAGGAAGTGAACATCGGAACTTTCAACCCATTTTGCACATAAAAACAGAGCGCTTTCTGCCTTCATACTGCTCAAATATTGTTACTTTTCGGACGGTTGTTGCGGCAAAGAAATTAAAAATGCATTAGAATTGCCCTTTTTCGAGTATGGGAGCGTATTTTTGCTCAACGCATACTCACAGTAATCTTTTAAACAGTTTTTTAAGTTTAGGTGCTAGATGCCCACAATCCGTGTTAAAGAAAACGAACCTTTTGAAGTCGCTCTTCGTCGCTTTAAACGCACGATCGAAAAGAGCGGTCTCCTGACAGAACTCCGCGCTCGTGAGTTTTATGAAAAACCCACAGCTGAACGCAAGCGCAAAAAAGCTGCCGCGATCAAGCGTCACTACAAGCGTCTTCGCAGCATGATGCTCCCGAAGAAGCTGTACTAATCGGCTTTTAGTGAGTTTTATTGAGAGAAGGCTATGAGTATTAAGGATCAGATCACTTCTGACATGCGCGACGCGATGCGCGCTCATGAGAAGGAAAAACTGAGTGCCTTGCGTATGCTTCTTTCTTCAATTAAACAGAAAGAAGTGGATGAGCAGATCGTTGCCGATGACGCCGTGCTCCAGCAGATTATCGCAAAGCTGATTAAGCAGAGAAATGACTCTGTTGAGCAGTACACTAAAGGCGGTCGTGAAGATTTGGCCGCAAAAGAGGCTGCAGAGATCGAGTTTTTTAAGGTCTACCTCCCGGCTCAGCTTTCAGATTCGGAACTCGAAGCCGTTATCGATGAGGTTCTGGCAGGCGCCGGACTCGGCGGAATGGCTGCGATGGGTAAGGCAATGGGCTTGGTGAAGCCCAAAGTCGCAGGCAAAGCTGATATGGGCAGAGTATCTGCCTTGATTAAAGCAAAGCTGACTCAGTAAGTCCGATCTCATAAATTAAAGCCTCGAAGGTTTTTACGCCGACGGGGCTTTTTGTTTTGTCAAAACGATAGGTTGCGGGCACGGTGCTCGGTAAAAATAGGAGTTTGAATTGATATCGCAGACCTTCATCCGAGAGCTTTTGGAACGGGCGGATATCTATGAAGTTGTGAACCGCCGAGTGCCGCTGCAGTCCAAGGGTGCAAACGGCTGGGCCTGCTGTCCTTTCCACAACGAGAAAAGCCCGAGCTTTTCAGTAAGCAGAGATAAGCAGATATTTCATTGCTTCGGCTGCGGAGAACACGGCAACGCGATCGGCTTCATTATGAAGTACGAGAATCTTCCGTTCCCGGACGCTGTGGAGAAGCTTGCCCAGGAATGCGGAGTGAAGGTTGTCTATGACGGTAAATCGACTTTCAACCGAAATCCGGAGAAACCGAGACTCACGGATATCATGGAAAGGGCTCAGAAGTATTACCGTAATCGCTTCCTGGACAATTCCGCGGCCCAAAAGTACATCAAAGACCGAGGACTGACAGATGAAACGCTTGAAAAATTCGGCATCGGTTTTGCGCCCGACGGCTGGCATAACCTTGACTCGGTCTTTTCCCCTGATGACAGAAAACTGCTGATCGATGCCGGGCTGCAAAGAGAAGGGAACGGCGGCAGTTTTTATGACTTCTTCAGAAACCGTCTGATGTTCCCGATCCGTAACATTCGCGGACAAATTATCGCCTTTAGCGCCCGAACCATGATTGGCGAGGAGCCTAAGTACATCAACACGGGCGACACCCCGATCTTTACTAAAGGCAAAGAAGTTTTCGGCCTCTACGAAGCGCGAAGAAGCATTCAGGAAAAGAAACGCGTCATTGTGGTTGAAGGTCAGATGGACGCCATTCAGCTTTCGCAGGCCGGCTTCGGGGAGTCCTGCGCTCCGTTGGGGACGGCGATACGATCCGAACATGTGGAACGTCTGCTGAAAATGACGGACCACATTATATTTTCTTTCGACGGCGACACGGCCGGTCGTAAGGCGGCGCTGCGCGCGATGGATATTTGTCTTCCGCTTCTGGAAGACGCTCAGAAAGCGGTGTTTGTCTTCCTGCCGGAAGGAGAAGATCCGGACAGCCTTGTGAAAAATCAGGGTCCGGAAGCGTTTGAGAAGCTGATATCTCAGGGCCTGCCTTTATCGAGTTATTTAATTGAATCGACCTCCCGAGGATTGGATTTGTCTATTCTTGAAGACAAGGGTGCTTTTCTCGATGCGGCCGCTCCTTATATTCGTAAAACAAAAAGCGTGCTGCTGCGCGACGGACTGATTGAACGAATTGCAACGGCTGCCGGATACAAAGATACAGATCAGCTGGCACGCTATTTCGGATTTGAAAAAGTCGCGCCGATCGCTCCGAGACCAAGCGGTTTCAGAAACGGCGCATCAGCCCGATTCGGCAAAGGCGGGTTCGGTGCGCGAAGATTCAATACCCCGAGTTCGGGTAAGACGCTTCCGCCTAAACCTGAGACACCGATCCTTGTGCTTTTGCGGAATTTTCTGCGCTATCCCCAACTCGCTCTGGAATTTGAGGGGGCTGCTACCGAGCATCTCAGTTCCGGAGAACTCGGACCGTCAGATAAAATTTTTAAGGTACTGCAGAAGATATGTCAGGAAGATGATAACGGCGATTCGCTTCTGTCTTCTCTTGGCGGACTTCCGTCTCCCTCAGAGGAGGAAGTGTTTGAATCCGAGATGGAGAAAATCAGAAATATTCTCCAGACACTCCTGCTTGCTGACGGCGAAGATAAGGATATTAAAAGCGCTTCTGAAAGAGGCAGAACTCTGCGCACACCTTTAAGTCTTGCTCGACTGGAAACCAAAAGAATATTTCTGCAGATTGAATTTGAAAAGGTGGAGCAGCAGCGAAAGGCGCTGTGTTCAGGTAATTCGCTGACACAGGAGCAGCGTCAGCTTTTCCAGTCACTGCTTGGCGTCAATAAGCAACTGAGCCAGGAAATAAGAGATACTGACAGAAAAATTAACGAGGAACTGACGTTTAGGACAAGGTAAAAAAATGGAGCTTGGTGTTCTCGGATTATTTATTGCAGTTCTGATTCTCTGTCTTGCGACAGGTTTTTCGATTGTATATGCGCTCTTGTTTGGCTTTTTGCTGTTTTTCCTTTTCGGCCTTCTGAAGGGTTCGTCGGCTAAGGTCCTTCTCAAGGCTTCGCTTGATAGTGTGAAGAAGGTTTCGACGATTATTATCGTCATGCTGTTAATTGGCGCATTAACGGCTTCGTGGAGAGCTTCCGGAACCGTCGCTCTTCTAGTGAGCTATGCGTCCGAAGTCGTGACGCCTCAGGTCTGCCTTTTTTCAACTTTTTTGCTTAATGCGCTTCTCAGTACACTCATTGGCACTTCCTTCGGTACGGCTGCCACCATGGGCGTGGTAACGATGACGATGTGCGTTTCCATGGGTGTTTCTCCTCTATGGGCCGGAGGCGCGGTCCTTGCCGGAGCCTTTACCGGAGATAGATGTTCTCCCGTGTCGACAAGCGCTCAGCTGGTTTGTTTGGTGACGTCGACGGACCTGTATAAGAATATGGCACTGATGGTCAAGACCGGTTGGCTCCCCTTTACGGTCAGCTCTCTGATTTACTTGGCAGTTGGTCTTTTCTCCGACACAAAGTCCGCTTCCGTTGATATTTCCTCCGTTTTGTCACGAGAGTTTGTTCTGAATTGGTATTTGCTGATTCCGGTTTTTGTCATGTTTGGGCTGGTCGCCCTGAAGAAGGATATCAAGATAACAATCGCCGCCTCGATTGCCGCTGCATCGGCTGTTTTTATGACAGTGCAGGGCGCCGACTGGATGAGCACGGCAAAGATGCTGGTTTACGGATATCAGTGCCGCGATGCGCAGGCCGGAAGCCTTATGGACGGAGGCGGGCTCGTATCGATGGTCCAGGTCTCGCTGATCATTATGGTTTCCTGCACCTATGCGGGGCTTTTTGAGCAGACCGGGCTTCTTAAGCATATCGAGGGGCTTGTCGCATCGCTTGCCGCACGAAGCGGAAAATACACAGCGATTGTTTTTACCGCATTTCTAACTGCGGCGATTTCCTGCAATCAAATGCTTGCGGTGATCCTTACAGAACAGCTTTGCAAAAAGATAGAACCGGATAGACAAAAGATGGCGATCAGTCTTGAAGATACTGCGATCGTGATTCCTCCGCTTCTGCCGTGGTCGATTGCCGGAGCGGTTCCGGTTGCGACAATCGGGGCTCCTCAGACCTGCGTGGTGACGGCGCTTTTTCTATTTCTTCTTCCCATTTTCGGGATTATTCGGCACAGTTTTTCACGAATAAGTGGAAGTACTAGTTGCAGGTAATGATACAATCGAGGCACCGATTTGTCGGTAACATTGTTTATACGCCCAGGAGATCGTGGAAAGATCGGAGGCGTTTAAAAGACACCGGATTGCTGAAGAGGTTAGAAGGGAAGATCGGCGAAAAGCGCCGCACTCTATGACGAAAGCCCATGCTCTTCTCGTTCCGGTTTTTCGTGCGAATAAATGTGAACCTGTGTAATGACGAAGTGCATTATAGGGGCTTTTGCGTTTCTTCAGCGCGAAATTTCATTTTGATGGGAACATCAAAAGGGTTGAACGATGGCAACTGCCAAAAAAACTACAACTGCAGTAAAAAAGACAGCAACAGCAAAAAAGACCGCTGTTGAGAAAGAAACCAAAACCGCTGCCGCAGCCGCGACAGTGAAGAAGACCGGCACTAAAGCTGCCGCAGCTAAAAAGGCTCCTGCCAAGACCGCCGCTGCTAAGACGAAAGCAGCTGCCGCAGCTCCGGCAGAGACGGTAAAGACCGAACCGGCCAAGAAGGCTCCGGCGGCTAAGAAAACAGCGGCCGCGAAAACGGCTTCTGCAGCCGCTAAGACAGAGCCCAAAACAACGGCAGCAAAGAAAACAGCCGCTGCAAAGAAAACTGCGGCCAAAACAGCCGAGGTAAAGGCTGAAACAGCAGCTCAAGAAAAACCTGCGGCTAAGAAACCTGCCGCAAAAAAGACAGCAGCGAAGAAAACAGCCGCAGCTGAGTCGAAGACAACGACAAAGAAGACGGCTGCGAAGAAAACTGCTGAAACAGAAGAAGCCGCAGCAGAGAAGGCAAAACCGGCAGCCAAAACAAAGGCCGCAGCTAAACCTGCCGCCAAACGCGGTCGTCCGGGTCGTAAGCCGAAACAGGAACACAAACACAATGAAGACGATTTAGTCGGCGATTCTGACGACGATTCTATTGATGAAGAAGTCGCCATTGCCGAGTCTTATGTTCCTCCCGCGTCGACTCGAGGCAGAGGCAAAGCCCGCGACAAAGCGATGAAAGAAGCTTTGAACCGCAGCTATGCCAATCACGTCGAAGACGACAAAGAAACTCGTCTGAACAAGTTAAAGGCTCTTATCCGTATGGGTAAGGAGCGTGGTTATCTGACTTACTCTGAAGTCAATGACCACATGCCGGACAACATCGTTGATTCCGATCAGATTGATTCAATTATTTCGACACTTGCCGACCTGGGTATTCAGGTTTATGAACAGGCTCCGACAGCGGATGATCTTCTGATCGGTGATTCTGTTCCGACAGCAAGCGACGATGCCGCTGAAGAAGAAGCGGAAGCCGCTCTTGCTACGGTGGACAGTGAATTTGGCCGTACAACCGACCCTGTCCGCATGTACATGCGTGAGATGGGCTCGGTTGAACTGCTGACCCGTGAAGGCGAAATCGAAATCGCTATGCGTATTGAGGATGGTCTGAAACACATGGTTCATGCGATTTCCGGCTGCCCGACAACCATTGTTGCGATATTGGAAGACGCGGAGAAGGTTCGCAACGGCACTATGCAGATTGATCAGATCGTTGACGGTCTGGTTGACGGTCTTGATGAAGAGGCCGGAGAGCAGGTTGCTGACGATGACGAAAGTACTGATATCGGCGCTTCCGGTATGACAGCCGGTCAGATCGACGAACTGAAGACGGTTGTGCTGGCTAAGCTTGATCACTGCAAAGAGCTTTATGATGACTTGAAGCGTGCTTACGAGGCTGAAGGCTATCGTTCACCGGCTTTCATCAAGGCTCAGGACGGAATTCAGGAAGAGCTCCTGTCGCTTCGTTTCACTGCCAATACGGTTGAACGTCTGTGCACGATGCTGAAGAATCAGGTAGAGACCGTTCGTAAGTACGAAAGCAGAATCTACGATGTTGTTGTCAATCGCGCCAAGATGCCCAGAGAGCTTTTCCTTAAGGAATTCCTGGAAAATGAAACCAATAAAGCCTGGACTCAGGCGATTGCCGACAGTGACAAGCCTTACGCAGCCGAAGTGAAGAGAAAGCTTCCTGAAATTCAGCAACTTCAGCAGCAGCTTGCGGATATTCAGAATTCTGTGACGCTTCCTCTGAAAGATCTGAAAGACGTCTATAACCAGATGGCGACCGGTGAAGCAAAAGCCCGCAAGGCAAAACGCGAGATGACGGAAGCCAACCTTCGTCTGGTGATTTCTATCGCGAAGAAGTACACCAACCGCGGTCTGCAGTTCCTGGATTTGATTCAGGAAGGCAACGTCGGTTTGATGAAAGCTGTTGACAAGTTTGAATATCGCCGCGGCTATAAGTTCTCAACTTATGCGACTTGGTGGATTCGTCAGGCGATTACGCGTTCTATTGCCGATCAGGCCAGAACGATTCGTATTCCTGTTCATATGATTGAGACAATTAACAAGATGAACAGAATTTCACGTCAGATTCTCCAGGAGACCGGTGTTGAGCCTGATCCTGCGGTTTTGGCTGAGAAGATGGATATGCCGGAGGACAAGATTCGAAAGATCCTGAAGATCGCAAAAGAACCGATTTCAATGGAAACGCCGATTGGTGATGATGAGGATTCTCATCTTGGTGATTTCATTGAAGACGTTGGAACCGTTGCGCCTGCGGAAGCCGCGCAGCAGTCCAGTCTTACCGAGATTACCAAAGAGGTTCTTGACTCCCTTACCCCGAGAGAGGCGAAGGTGCTGAGAATGCGTTTCGGCATTGAGATGAGCACGGATCACACCTTGGAAGAGGTGGGTAGACAGTTTGACGTGACTCGTGAGAGAATTCGTCAGATCGAGGCCAAGGCTTTGAGGAAACTGCGTCATCCGAGCAGATCTGATAAACTTAAGAGCTTCATGGAAGGCGGAAGCGATTCTTAACTTCCGGAAGGCCCTATAGCTCAGTTGGTTAGAGCAGGCGACTCATAATCGCTTGGTCACAGGTTCAAGTCCTGTTGGGGCCACCAAAACACCATAAACGAAAACAATAGAAAACAACGTAAACCAATATAAAAAACGATGAAAACCCCTGAAGATGCTACGTCTTCAGGGATTTTTTTATTGTTCTAAATTTTCAAAATAAACTAAAACAATAGAAAAAAATATAAAATTGTTTAGGGGAAATTTTGGGGGCAGAGAAATGAGGTTTACGGTTAAAGCGCTGGATTGTGAGCTGCCGAATGGGAAGTATACAGATGCAGCCTCTCCCGGTTTGTGTTTTCGAGTCCGAGGAAAATATCGTAACTGGATTTTTCGACGATATTGTTCGGGTAAAGCAAGAGAGGTTGCTCTCGGCTCATACCCTAAGGTTTCAATTGCTGAGGCACGAAAAAGCGCTGCTCAGCTCTCTGGTATGAACGACGAGGAATTTCTAGCGTTTATTGAAAGAAAAAAATCAACCGGAGAGTCTCCAACCAGACTTACATTCCGTCAAGCGGCAGAAAAATTCGCTGCCTGGAATATTGAAGTAGGGAATTGGCAGGAGTTGGATAAGGCTCATAAAGTTTTTAATGGCCGTATGCGAATGTATGTCTTTCCGGTGATAGGGGATTGTTTTCTGGATGAGGTAACGCCGGCATTGGTCGCTTCGATTGCTCAGCCGATTTGGCATATGCCGGATACGGTAGATCGCTGCTTGAGGTTTACCCGTCAAGTATTTAATTGGTCAATTGCTAAAAATTTAACTTCGATTTCCAATCCCGCAGATAGGACCGGCCCTCTTCAGTATTTGCTGCCACGAGAGAGACATGTCACTAAAAATCGAGGCGCTATCTCCGTTGCGGAGCTGCCGTCTCTTTTTCGCTGCATTTATGACCGTTTTGGAGATACTGCTTCAGGCCGTTGTTTCTTGTTTTCCGTACTCACCGCAACTCGCTCCGGAACTGCTCGTTTGGCAACGTGGGAGCAGATTGATTTTGAGAATCGAGAATGGGTTATTCCGCCTGAACAGTTGAAAATGTCTGAAAACGGTTCTCTCATCGTACCGCTTCCGGAAATTGTGATTAATTGGCTGGAAGGCTTCAAACCGGATAATGCGTCGGGACTGATCTTTCAAAATAGTTTGGGAAGAGCGTTGTCTGACAGTATGGTTTCCCGGCTTATTAAAGATTCAGGGAAGGACTGGATCGATGCAGCGCAGACCGCAAAGTTGGGAAAATCGGTACGACCAACCTTGCACGGTGTCGCCAGAGCAACCTTCAGAACGTGGGCTCAAGATGATTCTTTAGGAAACGATAGGCGCTTTGATCCAAGAATTGCAGAACTCTGTTTGCATCATAAGGTGAAGGACATTTATAACGGAGCGTACGAGAGAAACGAACACTTCAAGCGCCGCAGGGAAATGATGAACGAATGGGCAACTTATTGTTTCAAGAAAGTCTATGAGAGTCTGTAACAGACTAAAACAACAATATAAAACAATGGAAAACTAACTCATTGTGCATTGTGGCTTTGTTGTTTTCGTTCTTAAAAAAAGAGGAGGCATATGTACAAGGAGCAGACAGTGGCTCAAGTTGCGGCTTACTTCCTTTGGAAGGCGAAGCAACCGGTAAGGTACATTAACATTATGAAGTTTATGTACTTTTCCGAGCGAGAATTTCTTTTAAGTCATGGAAGCCGACTTACTGGGGATGAGCTTTTTTCATTACCGTGTGGGCCGGTTCTTTCCAACACTTTAGACAGATTCCACATAATAGATTTAGATCCTTACTGGTCAAAATGGATTGAATGCAATGCGCAAAACATGTTCTCTCTTAAGAAGGGGGACTTCACCATAAATTCTTTCGACCACTTAAGTGATGCTGCAATTAAGATCCTTGATAAGGTTTATGAGAAGTATGGTCACTATGATGCATTTGACTTAGTAGAGCTGACTCATACCACTGAACATTGCCCTGAGTGGCACCCCCCTGGGAAATTTAGGCTGCCGCTTAAAATTGAAGATATTTTGAGGAATCACGGTCGGGATCAACGACAAACAGACGCAATCATGAAATCCCTGCAAGAGCAGGATGAATATGACAAATTAATTGCTGATTTGGTCTCATGAGCTACACAACTTATGGAAAAGATTGGCCTAAAATTGTAAAAGGCCCCGCAGGGCCTTATTCTATGTCTACGCAGACATCTGCTGCTTTTCCCATTTGTCTAGGTCGCATCGTTTGAAACAACGAACGCCACCTCGTAAGAACGGGCGTGGAAAACCATAGTCTTTAGCGACAAATATCCGTTTTCCGTTGATTTTTCTAAAATAACCGCCAGCCACATAATTCTCAAGTGTGCTGACTGAGATTTGTAGGTATTTGGCGGCCTCAGGGAATGTGAGTTTTTCAATCATTTTTCGCCTCCGTCTTGTGGTCTTTTCTGCATTTTTCATGCGCCTGCAGCGTCGCCTTTAGATAGTATTGAAGATTTTTAGGGCCGCCCTGCCAGGCAACAGAGCCTTTTCCACATAATTCGGCTCCTGCTCGTTCAACTCGTTTCATCAGTCCCAGAATCCAGTAAGCATCTTGCTCCGTGATATAGATTCCACCGTCGGAAGACTTTTCGATGCGATCAGCCTCGCGGAACGCTTGGTCCAGGATGTTGCATGAGCCTTGAAACTCGTGGAGCATGCCTCCTCCGCTGAATCCGCCATCGCAGAAATCATGAAATCCGTGCCAGAGGCACTTCTGGATACGCACTGCATCCTGATCTGTACATTTAAAATTAACGATCATATTCGTCTCCCCAGACCGCATCGATGAGAACGTTTGCCTCGTTGATTGCGTCGAATAGTGCGTTGTGGTCGTTTTTGGCAGGCTCGTTTTTAATAAACAATTCGTCCTCCAGCGTGGCAATGTCTCTGATTTGCCAGAATCTCCATGGAGTCGGTCGATCGAATTTTTCAAACGCAGCGTCGAGAATCGGAAAATCAAACGACGGATGTTTGGCCCAAAAAAACTGACACTCTCCTCGTCTCACGGGAGTGCAGAACTCAATGAGGCCGTCCAGAGCATCTGCAATCTCGTGATTTTCACTGTTGTCGAGTATTTCCTCGAACTGCTGAGGATGCTGCGCTTGCCACCATTGCAGTGTCGCCGCCTCCAATGTGTTCAGTCCGATCCTCATGTTTGATCCGACAGAGGCAAAAAATTCGTTTTGTCTGGTTGCGATGCCGGACTCTACTCTGACAGCGCCAATTTGCAGGATTGGGCATCCAGGGCGCGTTCCGAGTGTCTCAATGTCGAGGACAAAATGAACAGATTTTTTATAGTCGCTGAGCATTGTTTTTCTCCAGTTCCGTTTTTATCTGACAGCCCTCAGTCATGAGACGATGAACGAGGGTGTTGACTGCTTCCAGCTCACTCTTCTCGTCTCTAAACGGGACGAGGACCCATAATTTCAGAACGAACTCGAGCGCTGCCAGAACGATGCCGGCCTCTCGTTCGCTGAGGATGAATGTGAATTTTTCGCCTGTTTTCATAATCAATTGCTTTATCTGGGAACCAAAAGAACTAATCGCAAGAAGGCGGATTCTTGATAAGCCCGAAGCTTTCTGCGATTTTTAACAATTTGGAGGCAGTGCTGTATGTGTCTCGCTCGTTACCTGCAGCCGCCCCTGTAACAAGCGCGGCAAAGATGCATTTCACAACCTCCAAATCCTCGGGAGAAAGATTTTTGTTGTTTTGTTTTAATGAGTCCTTGACCCTTTCAAAAATTCGATTGTTCCTATCCATAATTACCTCCGTGTGTTTTTATTGAGGAGTGCTGACGGCGCCACGGTTCATGTCTTTCAAAATATCCATGCACATGTTCCGCACAGCCTCCAATTCCAGCGGACTTGCCAGGAATGCAAACCGATTGTCATTGGCATCAACAAAATGAAGGACAGCAAAGCTCATCCCAGAGCCATCCGCTAGCTCCACCCTGCTGCCCTCTATCAGGTCAATAAGAGTAGTATCGGCAGGAAGATCGACTGATTGAGCGATGCTTTGTTTGACAGACAAGGTTTTACGAACGATTTCTGTGTTTATGCCCGTTATCTTCTGCCAGGCTTTGGATTTTTGTTCCATGCTTACCTCCGCATATTGCTGCCTAGTAACTGCAGCGTTTCACCAATGATTTGCGTTGAGTAGTGTGTCTGGCCGTTTGAATCCTCCCAACGGTCAGTTTTGAGGCGTCCCTCGACGTAACAGCTGGAGCCTTTCATCATGTATTGCTCTGCGATCTCGGCCAGTCGGCCGAAAAACGTCACTCGGTGCCATTCGGTTGATTCGACTCGCTCGTTCCGATCGTTTTTGCGGACGTGGGTGGTGGCCAGAGAAAATTTAGCGATTTTGGTTCCGGTTTTCAGGGTGTCGACATCTGGATCAGAGCCGAGGTTCCCGAGCAGAATGACTTTATTGACTGATGCCATTTTCTTCCTTGATTTCAGCTAGCGCTTTGAGAATTTCTGCTGCCAGAGTTTGTGCCTGAGCGCTGGTCAGAATCGTGATGAATTTCTGATCGCCCTCAGTTTGTTGGCTGATCAAACTCACAAATGAAACACTGAGCGATTGGTCGTCTGGCAGATTGATTGATACGTTGAGTTTTGCGACGGGTCCGGGGACTGCAGTTTTCAAGCTGTTTTCTGCGGCCATCTCCTCTATCGCATTGTTGAATATCTTGCTGAGCTTTGACATTTTTATTCCGGCATGTCATTCATTCGTTGCGAGAGGATGCGAACGCAGTCGCTCCAGAGCGTTCTGGTTGGCTGTGCATGCTGAGTTGTCATGCAGCATGTGCCGGCCCACGTCAGCAGCGTGCGGGCGGCCTCAGAAAACGCAATGGCCTGCGACTCTGAGAAGAAAATAAATACTGTGGTTTTTGATTGATTTTGCATAACGCACCTCGTGTTGAGATGCGTCTATGGTAATAGACTTTTTAAAGAATGTCTATTCAGATATACTTTTTTTTAAAATTACTTCAATTGTCTAAGGATGTTTATCGCAATTTGTTGCGAATCATCAGACAATTTTCTAATTACTTCACTGGCTTCTTCCGGAATTCCTCTCTGGATAGTGTCGTTGGTCGCTCTACCCTCGCCAAGAACTAACCAATATGGATCAACATCTAAAGCCCGGGCAACTTTTAACGCTACCTCTGCCGTAAAGGTTTTTGCAACGCCTTTCATGACATTTGAGATAGTGCCTCGAGTAATTCCCGCTCTTCTGGCCAATTCTGACTGAGAAAGTCCTCTGATAGCTAGTGCATAAGCAAGTCTTTCAGCAACAGTGTTCATACGGATAGTTTATTGATTGGATTGTGTATGAGGATGGACGAATCGACTTGACAAAGCGTGTCTATGCTCATATACAATTTATGTATGAGGAAAGAAAAAGCAATCGCAATTTTCAAAACAGGAGCCGCATTGGGCCGAGCGTTGGGTTTAACTCGTGGCGCAATTCATAACTGGCCTAATGAACTGACAACTCGTCAGCAGGACGAAGTTATCGGCGCAGCCATACGCCTCGGAAAAATCACGCCAGAACAGGCCTGGGAGTTGGTAAAAAACGATGAGAGACAAAGGGACAAACGAGGTCAGGGCGATGCTCACTGACGTAACGATGTCGGTTATTCGCCAGATCGTTTCAGACGATCCGGACCGATCACAGAACTCGATTATTCGAGACGTAATGGATGCGTGGGCAAAAAAACGAGTCATGAGAGACCTCCGTAAACGTGATGCCCTCAATTTACGCATTCAGGACTACGAACTCCACGGCGTCGACACGGCAACGTTACGGCATTTGTTGGGCGATTCCGGCAGAGGTAGAGATAGTTGCCGGAGTTTGCCGGACGATGCCGCACCAATGCCGTTGAGTCCGGCACATCGCCAGTAACAGAATCAAAACTAAATCCCTAGAGAAACATGAGACAAACAGCAGGCCGTTTCGGCAGACGAAAGCGAATCCGGAGAAAACGAATGACAGAAGAAGAAAGAACCCAAGCAGGCAGACGCTTAGAGAGGCAATTGCAGGAGCTGGATGCGCGTCGACTGGATCGCATCAATGGCTCGTATTCGTTAGAGCGCACGATGAAATTTTGCCTGGTGCTGCTTGTGCTGTTTATTGCTCTGAGCGCAGCGCTCGTTTATCTGGAGAGGTAGTTATGGATGAAATTTTTACCGTAATCGGAATTCTGATGACGCTGGTGCTGTCTCTAATTTGGTATGTCGCCCTGTTTCTCGGCGGCATCTATGCGATTGGTTGGTTTTGGATGAACTTGTGAGATTGCTATGAACTATCTAAACCACCGATTGCCGCCATTTGAGAGAAACTTGAAACCAACTCGCTTTTTTGCCCTCGTCAATCGTGAACTCAATGAGGTCTTTTCCTTCGGCGTCTACAAAGAAAAGTTCGTATGCGGGTGCGCCGTCTTTAACGAGAGTAATGGTTTTCAAGTACGGGTTCGGCGCCTGCTTTCCTGGGTAGTACTTCTCTGGTTCAGAGCCTACAGCGAAGAAGACTTCCGGGTAGTACGGCTCGGTAGGAAGAATCATAGGGCAATTGCATTGAATTCTATGGAAGGTAAAGTTGACCGACCCCGGCGTGAGAGTCAGATAGACGGGATAAAGCTTTTTGCCGCCAAAGTTGATCGGATGATCCAGAGAGCCTCTCAGGCTCGGTCCTCTTGCATTAGTAAGAAATTTAAAAACCACAGTGCATTTACCCAACAGAAATTTCAGTATTTCAACCAATTTATCGCTTTCCATGGCCTTCTCCCTAGCGTTTTGAAATTTAGTTTGGAACCTTTATTTTCTCACGCTTTGGGGAAGGCCTCTTAACTGTTTTTATACCGATCAATGCGGACACGGCGGCCGATTGCAACGGCTGGAGAATAGACCTCCTCCATCGCTCAGGTCCGCACCCTTTTAAAAATAATGAGGTCTAAACGAGGTCTGATATGGCTCACAATCTCAGAGAAATTGAAGAACAGATGTCGGCAGTCGGTATTGATCTGCCGCCTGGTCATGACCTGATCGTCAACGGTCGGAATTGGAGGCGATTCAAGCCCAATAACTCAAATTTCAAGCGCGGAAAGGATGCCTGGTATGGAATTTGGGAGCAATCGCTGTCAAACGGCAAAATCTATTATTTTGGTACTTTTGGAATCGGCAGCCAAACCTACAAAATCGAACACTCGAGGAAGGGCTGGACTCGCGAAGAGTGGACAGAACTCGAAAGCCGTAAAAAGGCCGATCAGGAGGTTATCGATAAGGCGCTCGAAGAGCGTCGTAAATCTGCCCGAGAGAAAGCCGCAAAGATGTGGGAAAGGGCAGCTGACTCTGTATCCGCTTCTCATCCGTATGTGAGATCAAAAAAAATCCGTCCGATCGGAGCTCGCCAGTTACGTAATCAAATCTTAGTTCCTGTGTGGAAAGAAGAGACGCTCGTCGGTCTGCAGACAATCTTCCCCGACGATACCGCTGAGGGCACGCACGCTTTTCAGAAGAAATTTCTCTCCGGTACCGAAACTAAAGGCTCGTTTGCAGTTCTGGGGACTCTGCCCGAGAAACCGGAGGTCGTTTTTTTAACAGAAGGCTGGGCTACAGGATGCTCAATTTTTGAGGCAGTCGGTCAACCGGTCATCGTCGCCTTTTCTGCCGGCAACCTGCTGCCTGTTGCAGAAACGCTGCGGGCCAAATACCCTGACTCAAAAATCTGTATCGCCGCAGACAATGACGCCCACTATTTGAGAAAACTGCGCGAGGAATGCGCCTCCAGATTCGGCATCGATCTGCAGGTGCACTCATCCAGAAGCGCCGCTCAGGATCAATGTTTTGACGGCGGCCGTGTGCGCGCGTGGTGGTCAAAAAAGGACGGAGAAGCGTGCGTCGAGTATGAGGAATGGATCGGCGACAGAACACGTCCCTCTCATCGTTCCCTGAACAATACCGGCATCGTCAAGGCCAACATTGCCGCGGCTAGAGTCAACGCCTGCGTGTTCATTCCGAGGTTTTCAAATCAGAAGACATGGGGTACGGATTTCAACGATCTCGCCTCTGAAGAAGGCATTAATGTTGTTCGCGAACAGCTCGAGTATTCGTCTGCGACGCCCGTGAGGGCGGCAAAAAGGGGTAGAAGCACTTCCAAGACGAACGAGATTACGGAAAACGACAAGACGATTCTCCGAGTACTGGCTGATCGCTACGTTGCGATTGACAATACGGACACTTGTTGGGACCTCGTTTATCACCGTCTGGCAAAAATCTCATTTATCAAACAGTACTACGGCAGCAGACTCGTTTCATCGTGGCTACAAGGACTGTTTGGAAACCGAAGAATCATTCAGCCGGAACAGCTCATTTTTGAACCGGACCCTAAAAAGGTTCCTGAAGGCTCGATTTCTATGTTTGAGGGCTGGCCTCTGGTTCCAACGTACGATACGAGTAAGTGCCATCTCCTGATCGAACACCTCTTTAAGATTTGCGGCGAAGACGAAAATATTTTTAATTGGATTTCTTCTTGGCTTGCCTATCCTCTGCAGCATCCGGGTGCCAAGATGGCTTCCGGCTTAATGATCTATGGCGAACGAGAAGGTACCGGTAAAAGTATTTTCTTCAATGTCATTGCCAAAATTTACGGTAAGTATGGCTGCTCAGTTAACCAGACAATGATCCAATCGGATTTCAATGGCTGGATATCTCAGAAGCTGTTTATGGTTGGCGAAGAGGTTGTGACGAATCAGGATAAGCGGACTCTGAAGGGGATGCTGAAAAACCTAGTCACGAATCCGACGCACACGATCAATGAGAAGGGCTATCCCGCTCGGTTTGAGGTTAATAAGACAAATATCGTCTTTCTGTCCAACGAACAGCAGCCGGGTATTTTGGACCCGAAAGATCGGCGCTATATGGCGATTCGGTTCGAAGAGTATTCACCGCCTGAATATTTTCAGGCGCTTGCTAAAGAAATCAACAATGGAGGCGCGGCCGCTCTGTATGGTTGGTTATTGACCTTAGACCTTGAAGATTTTGATGAAAACACTCGTCCGCTGGAGACAGAAGCAAGAGCTGAGCTGAAAAAGTTAGGCAGCAACAACAGCATTCGGTTTATTGAGGAATGGCAGGCGGGAGACACCCCGTTTCCTGCTGTGCCTGCGGTCGCTTGGCACCTTTATGACGCCTATCAGATGTGGTGCAAGGCGTCTGGGGAGCGTCCTGTGAACCGCGAGGTCTTTACAACTTACTGCAAGCATCGGCTTGGGTCTGCCCGAAGGCGCGTCAGTCTCTATGACGGGCCTCCTGATACATCCGTCTTCACGAACCTGGTCACGATGCAAAAACAGCTTTATTGGCCTGAAACAATCGTGGATGGAAAGTCGTGGTCGGAAGTGCCGAAGCAAAAATTCGAGGATGGTGTACTGAAGTTCCAGAGATCAATCTACAAGGCCCGAGAGAGGTTTAGAAACTATGAACCCCTTTAATTTTAATGTTCATACCCTGCCGATGTTCATACCCTGTTCAGGCGGGGAGATTGGCAGGTATGAACAGTCTTTTTTGATTTATAAACAGATAGTTATTTGTGCTGTGTTCATACTGTTCAGACCTATAGCCAAACTCCTACGTGTGCGCGTGCGCGCGAGAGGAATAAACGGATGTGTAAAGAGTGTTTCGCGCGTATGAGAGTTAATTAAGGTATGAACAGTATGAACAGATTAGTAAAAAAGATGATAAAAACAAATAAATATTTAAAAATTTGGTATGAACAAAAGGTATGAACAGGGTCTGAACAAAACACTGTTAAGTATGAACAGTGAAGAAATATTGAAAAAAGCAAAGAAAAACTAATCAGGTAAGAAGATATGAATCGCATCCAGTGGATCAAAAGGCTTTTAACGTTGTGGTTTCAGTGGAGAAACAGGATTCGCGGCAGACTCCATTGTCCGCTGGCTGTAGACAACTGTACTGGCGTTGATAAGACCCGTTGCTCGAATGATTTGATCAACGCGTCAGGAATTGATTTCCGGATGATGCAGCTGGAAAGAATAATTAGAGAACTGCCTTCTCCGCTTCGTGACGCTGTCTATGCGCTTTACGGCGGCCGTGAATGGATCGGCATGACAAGAGCCGCGAATCGGCTGCAGATTAACCGCAGAACGTTGTTTCGGTATTTATGCGCCGCGGATCAGGCGATTGAGGCCGAATTAGAGAAAACGGAGAAATCACGTGAATAGTATTAGGAAAATTCCCTATGTCCCATTTGCCTCGAAAAAAGGGCATAATTTCATAAAATTTGGCAGTGAGTGCATTAAGAGCCTCGCTAGCGCACTTAAAACTTCTCAATCATCCTCCTGTACCTTTCTTATCAAGCGTTTAACAAACGGCTGTTTAGCCTTTAATCGGGTTAATTTTCTTTGGAGGAATGATGCTTAAGTTTACTAAGGTTACGAAGCGAAATTTTTTGTATAAATTTTTCGTTTGCTTTGCAGGTATCGGATTAGCCGGAGGCGTCGATCATTTTATTGAGACGGTGATTCCGGCTCCCCTTCCGATGAAAATAGTTATTTCGCTATTTGTGGTGTTTTCGTTCTTTATTGCGAAAGAACCTTAAGGAGTTTGGCAAGCTCAATCAAAATTGTTGCTGTGGAAGCTTGGATAAGAATGAATTTAGCCGTGTTTTTTGCTTTTTGGCTTAATGGAAGGTTTTTATTGAGAGTGGCAATGTATTCCTTAGGTTTTTCCCCTTTCAAGAGAAGGATGATTTCATGTAAAGCAAAAAATTCATAATAATTCTGAAATTGAATATTAAGAATATGCGCGTTTTTGATTACTTTAAATGCTTCCATGTCAACCCAATGAGTTGCGACCGGGCTATTTACCGGGGACATGACGGACATATAAGTAACCGGCGGAAACACTACAGATTGAACATCTTCAGAGAGGGTATCAATAAGGTCTAAAACTCGGGAACGTTGTTCTTCAGTGAGGTCTTGGAAGAAATCTGTTAAAGGTTTTTGCATTGAATTATTCCTTGATTATGTGTGGAAACTTAATCATAAAGGAAAGGCTTTCCCGGCTGTGCCTAACAACCGGGCCAATTAATGTGAATTTATGCCAGTATTTCCGTTAAAGCACTGCGCCTATCCCGGCTGCGGTGCACTTTTCCGTAACTCCGGTTCCTACTGCGAGCAGCATAAGCAAATTGCTCAGGACGAAAGATCAGACCGCCGTCGCCAGCTCGATCAAGAAAGAGGGTCAGCAGCCTCTAGAGGATATTCCTCTGCATGGAGAAAAGCCCGGGAAAGTTTTCTGGCTCGTCATTCTTTCTGTGTCCGATGCGAGGCCGAAGGTTTTCCACGATTGGCTACGGTAGTAGATCATATCATTCCGCATAAGGGGGATAAACGGTTATTTTGGGATCGAAATAACTGGCAGCCTCTGTGCAAAAGACATCACGATCTAAAGACGGCTGCTGAAGATGGCGGCTTCGGAAACACCAATCGCTATTCATAAGTTCTTATCGAAGGAAACCAAAAGGATGCTATGAAAATAGATACAGCTTTTTTATTTACGACGATATTTGTGGCTGCGTTTTTTACGCTTTCTGGAGGACGCTACGAGCAGCTGTTTGTCAAATCCCTTGCTTATGGGTGGATTTTGCTTTGTTTGTTGAATGCTTTGTACTGGTTGTTGAAAAATTACTTCAATAAATTCTGGAAAGGAAGCAGGAAGAGGAATTCCAAGGAAAGCTAGGAATGTATACAGACTATAAAGGTAAAGGATGTAATTAAAGATTTTCTTTGCCTGTCTTTTGACTCTTCTTGCATTGCCTCTCTTTTTGGACCGCCCGAACTTGCTTAACAGTACATTCCCATACTCTTCTTCCGGGACGCCTTCTAAGGATTTAAGAATCTCTCGTATAGGAGTTTTGGAGTCAATCTTTCCAAAATATGCCTTGCATTTTTCAAGCCTCCGAAGGTTAAAGAGCAGCTCTTCAGTGCGTGGGGTGTTCAGAAGTTTAATGGGACGATTTACAATGGTATTCAGTAAAGAATTGGTGTTTGAAAAGGGTTTTAAACTCTTAACAATAGATGACTCAAGAGAGTGGAAAATTTTTGCTTGGTCTAAGCCAATTTGAGATAACTGTTTGTCTATGTCAGCAACTTTTTGAAACAGTTGCGAGATGTCTTTTTGAAGCTTGGATGTTCCTAAAAAAACATCTAAATCAGGTAGCTCCTCTGATTTATTGATTTGTTCAAGGTAATGAAAAAGCCTCTGACTTTTTGAATGAAAGTCAGTTAAAGGTTTTGTCAAACTTTCGCAGATATTCGATAACGAGTCGAAGAGCTTATCCCATTCTTGAAACAATAGTGAAGAAGAGGCAGTTATCCCCCTCCAGTTGGTTTGTGAAAGCTGCGAAGGAGCGGGACCGTGAGATTTATTTGAAGTCATATTTTTCTTTTGTCTGTTAATACTCGGATTTTATAAAAAAGAAGGTCTTTTCCCTAATAGGGAGGGGTGGTGAAAAAGTGAAATGACGAGATCATTTGAGACCGCGCCCTCAGTCAAATTTTTGAGCGTGCAAAATTGGAAAATTTTTAACTTTTGTCTGTTTAGTGTTTAGGGAGTTCTCTGGTGACGAAAGGAAGAAAACGGACCCCGACCGAAATCAAGAAACTACAGGGTACCGCTCAGCCGTGCCGGATTAATAAATTTGAACCGAAGGTGAACGGGCGGATTACCGATATGCCGGGGGCGCCAGACTATTTATCCGAAGAGGCTAAATGCCATTGGAAATTTATTTTGGAGCATGAGGGTGGCAGCTGGGTTAAGCAATGTGACCTCGCAATGTTCGAAACATACTGCGAACAGTGGGCTGAACTAGTCCGTTATCGGCGCGAAAGAAAGCGCTTGCGCGTGCAGATCGAAGAGGCGGAGAAAAAAATCGAAGAGCTCCGCGTAGCGGAGAAATACAGTAGTGCGATTTCCATGATTAAGTTTCGGGATGAACTCTGGGAGAGGGATAACTTTTTGGCTAACTTGATTGTGAAGTGCATACAGCCTTTCAAGTCAGTTGCCTCTGAGCTCGGCTTTACGCCGTCATCTCGTTCTCGGGTGATTGCAACCGGAGAAACACCGGGACAGGTTGATACAAAAACTTTGTCTCTTTTCGATGATAAAGCCGTGGACGATTGTCTCTCAGAGGTTGACTACAGGACGGTGACATGACGAACTACGTAGCGAAGGCTAATTGGTACATCGACAAGGTTTTGTCGGGAGATATTCCTGCCTGTATGTATGTCCGCCAGGCATGTACCCGCCAAAAATCCGATTTAGAGCGCTCCGCGCGGGAAGATTGGCCTTATCGGTTCGATGCGAGGGCGGCAACCAGAGTCTGTTTGTTTATCGAGCATCTTAGGCATGTGAAAGGTCCGCTTTCAGGGCAGACGATCACTCTGGAGCCTTGGCAATGTTTCATTCTTACAACAATCTTCGGCTGGCTGCGTAAAGACAGCGGAAAGCGCCGATTCAAGAGAGCGTATGTAGAAGTGCCTCGCGGCAACGCGAAATCTACGCTGTCAGCGAGCATCGGTTTGTACATGATGGCGCTTGACGGAGAGGGAGGTGCTGATTGCTATTCATTTGCGACTACCCGTGAGCAGGCTAGAGAAGTTTTTGATACTGCTCGTGATATGGTCCGGCGTTGCTCAGATGTAAGTCGAGAACTTGGCATTAAGGCGTTGGATTATTCGATAGTTCAGCTTGCCAGTAATTCAAAATTCGTTGCGAAATCCGCTCAAGGCAGCACGTTAGACGGACTCAATACACATTTTGCCTGTATTGACGAGCTCCATGCTCATAAAACACGCGAAGTCTATGACGTGGTTGAAACGTCTATCGGTAAGCGGCTGCAGCCGTTGTTGTTTGCTATCACGACAGCCGGATTCAACTTATCCGGAATCTGTTACGAGCTAAGGAACTACGTGATCGAAGTTTTATCCGGAAAAAGTGCCGGCGGGGATGATCAGTTCGGAATTATCTACTCGATTGATAAAGAAGATGAGTGGACAAGCGACAGTGCGCTGATCAAAGCCAATCCGAACTGGGGCGTCTCGGTCCATCCGGAAACGATTAAATCATTGCGAGATAAGGCACTGACGGTTACAAGTGCGGTTAACAACTTTAAGACCAAGCATCTGGACGTCTGGTGTAATGCGGATGCGGCTTGGATGGATCTGACAAAGTGGAATGAGTGTGCAGAACCGAGTTTGGAAGAGTCAGATTTCTACGGTCGGGAATCTTGGTTGGGGCTTGACTTGGCATCCAAGATTGACTTGACGGCAGCTGTCAGACTCTTTCCTAAAACGATCAACGGCGTCCAGCATTTTTTTGTTTTTCCGCAGGTTTGGCTTCCTCGGGATACTGTTAATTCGGCGAAAAACGCTTCTTACTGCGGGTGGGAGTATGAGGCTCGCTTGAAGGTCACGGAAGGCTCTGTTGTGGATTTTGAAGAGGTCAAGGAGTATGTCCGGCGAAGCTGCTCAGACTTTGTCGTGAAGGAAATCGCTTACGACCCGTGGCAGGCAACACAACTTGCCAGTGAATTAACCGATCAGGGCTGTCCCATGGTCGAGGTTCGCAACAGTGTCCAGAACTTCTCCGAACCGATGAAAACCATCGAGGCTTTAGTGATGTCCGGAAGGCTTCATCATCCGGATGATCCGATTTTTAATTGGTGCGTTTCAAACGTCGTCTGTCATCGCGATGCGAAAGACAACATTTATCCGAACAAGCTGAGGAATGAAAACAAGATCGACTTAGTGGTGGCCTTAATCATGGCTTTCTATTCATTCCTGATCGGCGGCGGAAAGATTGAAAAGCCGGTGGATCTGACACCGATGCTTGATTCTCCGCTCATTTTCAATTGGTAAATTATGTTTTTGAGTTCATTTTTTTCTTCGATCGGCAATCCGTTCAGCGACAGTAAAGGGGTGCAGCGGACAGAACCGATGCTGCAGCTGGTTCCAAGGAAACGGCAGACCTCGGAAGAAACGGCGCTGCAGATTTCCTCTGTGATGGCATGCACGACACTTTTGGCTGAAACGGTGGCCTCCATGCCGATCTTCGTTTACCGCAATGACAGCGGAAACAGGGATTTAGCCCGGGAAACGGAACTTTGGAAACTGCTGCACGACGGCCCGAATGAGTTCATGACGCCAGTCGAGTTCTGGTCTCAGGTTATCTTCAATATGGTGCTTCGAGGCAACGGATACGCCCGGCTCAAACGAGAGGCCAATGATCCGTCCGGACAAGTGCTCTCGATGATGCCGCTCAACGCTCAGCAAGTGAAAACGATTTATGACGGCTCGACCCTGAGATACGAGTATCTCCATGACGGTGAATCTGAGAAGATCGCTAAAGAGTTTATGTTTCACCTGAAGGGTGTCGGCGGCCGTTTTGCCAAAGCATCGAAGCTGGATATGATGGCAGCCACGATCAGCGAAGCAGCTGATGCTCAAGAGACTGCCTCAACACTGTTCGGCAATGCAAATAAGCCGAGCGGTATCTTGAGTTCGGAAGGCACGCTCGACAAAGAGCAGAGAGAGCGCCTTCAAACAACTTTCTACGAAATGGCCAACGGTAGCCAATCCGGTTTGTACGTGCTCGAAGGCGGTCTGAGTTATACGCCTCTGACGCTTACGCCGGCTGAAACTCAGCTTTTAGAAACGAGACGCTTTTCCGTGGAAGAAATTTGCCGCTGGTTTGGCGTTCCTTCAGTTCTGGTTGGATCAAACTCGGCTACGACATGGGGCAGCGGTATTGAGCAGATTATCTTGGGTTTCCAAAAGTTCACTTTGTTGCCGTTATGCCGGCGAATTGAGCAGGCGGTGAGAGCTCGCATCATGACGCCGGAGGAATTCACGCTCTACACAGTGGAAATTTCTATGGATAACTTGCTTCGAGCAACCATGAAGGAGCGCATGGAAATCCACGGGAAAGCCATTCAGTACGGTGTTGAAACCGTTAATGAAGCACGTCAATACGAAAACTTGCCGCCAGTGGAAGGTGGCGATGTCAATTTTGCGCAGTCGGCGCTGAGGCCTATTTCAGCATTGGCCAAAGCAACGGTTGACCAAAAAACTAAGGAGCCAGATAGTGTCTAAAGAGCTGAAAAAGGATCAGACCTTATCCGTAAGATTAGAAGGCGTGGAGGTAAAACTATCCGATGACAAGAAGATCGGAGTGATCAAGGGCTACGCCTCAGTCTATGACAACTTGAATTGCTATGGGTTCTATATAGCTCAAGGAGCTTATAGTTCAGCACTGAAAAGCTTGACTTCTACCCCGAAGATGTTCTTCAATCACGACTATTCTGCAGTTCCGGTTGGTCATTGGACTTCTCTCAAAGAAGACGATAAAGGTCTTTATGTTGAAGGAGAACTCACACTCGGAGTCGGAGCTGCCGCCGATATTTATGAGGCGCTCAAAGCCGGAACTTTAGACGGTTTATCCGTCGGCATTCGTTTGGGTGAATACGTCGAGGATGACAACGGCAATATCAAGGTTTTGAGCATTGCAGCGCTCTACGAAATTTCAATCTGCAGCTTCCCTGCTGACGGCCAGGCAAGGATTGCAGAAACTCTCTCGAAGGATTCTCTAGACGAAACCATCGAGAAGATCAAGACGCTAAGAGATTTTGAAGCCTGCTTGAGGGATTCTTGCGGCTTTAGCCGGAAACAAGCCTTGTCGCTTGTTTCTCGCGTGAAGAAGGTGCTGAGCGAAGAGCGGCGGGACGCTGCTTTGGCTGAAGCATTAAACAAGGTGCTCGGGGTTGCCGAGCGAATCGATAAAGTACTCAGTGGGAAAATTTAAATGAACGAAGAAATTGAAAAACTCTTGTCCGCAATGACCAATATTGAGGACAGATTAGGACAGCTGTCTACGACCGAAGAAACCGAAAAAGTCAAGGCAGAGCTTGCTGAACTTGGTAAAAAGCAGCTTGGTCTTGCAGAAGAAATCCGTCGCCTCAAACAACAGCAGCCGGGAGGCTCTGATTCTGTTAAAGCGCCTCTTACTCTCGGAGCCAGAGTGGTAGCCGACGCTGGCTATCTGGAGTTTGCGGCTGGCAAAGGTAAAGGTTTTTCTGTCACACTGACGGATCCGAATCCTGTCGGCACGGGCAGTACGGTTGATTCAAAGGTTTATCCGGATCAGCGTATTCAGGGCATTATTGGTATCGGAGCGGCTCCTTTAACGCTCGAAGATACAATTCACCATACTCCGACGAGTTCTAAGGCGATTGTCTACTCTCGTGAGAAGAAATATGTCAACAATGCTGCAGAAGTAATTAACGGCGTTGATTTAATTCCGCAGTCTGAAATCGAGTTCGATACCCAGACGGCTAACGTGAAGGATATTGGGAATTGCTTCATTGTGACTAAGGACCTCATGGAGGATTCTCAGGCTCTTGCTGATTACATTAACTTCCGAGTCCAGTACGGCGTTAAGCAGCGCGTTGAAAGTCAGCTTCTGAATGGTGATGGTACTAATGCTAACTTAAGCGGTCTTCTGATGACCGGAAACTACACGCCACACGGCTTTGATCCGGCAGCTAATCCGGAAATTACGAATCAGGTTGATTTGATCGGTTTTGCGGCTCTGGCAGTTAAGTCTGTTGGTCTGACTCCAAATGTGACGATCATGAATCCGGTGGACTACTTCAAGCTTCGCTGTCTGAAGGATTCGAACGGCCGCTATCTGTTTAGCGATCCGATGGGTCCGTCTAACCGTCCGGTCTGGGATACCTATGTTGTTGAAAGCTCCGCAATGCCCAAGGGTAAGTTTCTGACGCTGGATACCAACATGGCCTGCATGATCTATGACCGTAAGGAAACAGTCGTGGAGTTTGGATATGAAGACGGCAATAACTTTAGAAAGGGGCTGGTAACGATCAAAGCTGACCGCCGTTTGGCTTTTGCGATCGAACGTCCGAGCGGTATCGTCGGAGGTGACCTTGTCTTAACAAAGACAAATACGACCGAATAACAGATTGTTATCTTTGAGGCGGGCGACCGAAAGGCCGCTCGTAAGCTCATGTATGAATCAAAGGCAATAGTATCAATTGTCGATGCAGACTATCTTCGGCGGTACTTACGGATTGATGACGACTCAGAAGATGCATTCTTGGAAGAATTGGGACGAGCTGCAACAGAGAATCTGGAGCATCGTTTGAAACGACATGTCATCGCTCGCAACTCATCCGATTCCGAGGCCGTATGTACGGATAAAGAAAGTGTTCCGGCAGCTCTTCGCGTTTGGGTGGGCGCCAGTGTTGCTTTTGCTTATACAAACCGAGAGTCTGACAGCGAGAAGTCCTTCACGAGTACACCCTATTTCGAAAGGTTAATAGATCCGTGGAGAGCTTATAAATGATTGAACCTTTATCCGGAGATCTGAACCGGCGCTGCTCAATTTACTCATCCAAGCTTCTTCCAAACGGCAAGTCCGATCACTTAACCGAACGCACACCGCTTTGGCGGTGCTGGTGCAAAGTTGAAGTGATAGGCGGATCGGTCTATTGGGACAACGTTCAAACAGAAGAGTCGATTACTCATCGCATTTTTGTTCGATATGTCAAGGGAAAGACTCGCCCGCAGGATCTTCCGAGATTGATCGAAATCGAGTGCGAGGGAGTTTGGTATCGAGCAAAACGAGTGACTGACTGCAATAGCGCAGGTCGCTTTACTCTTTTTGAATGCGAGGTGCTCAATGCAGCCGTTAAGAATTGAAGCCGAGTTTGCCAGGCCCTTGAATTTTGCTGACTTTGATAAGAAGGCAATGCGCAAGGGGTTTAGAAAGATCGGGCAGGACGTTTCAAAAATTGCGAAGAAATTATCCGCAGAGAAAGGAGTGTCTCTGCCGGGCCAGTATCCGGGAAAGCAAACGGGGATTTTTCAGAAGTCGCTAAGCTACAAGGTGTCGCGATCGGGTTTTTCGGTGGCGATCAAACCATATTTAAAGGGCAAGCAGGTGTCCGCAGCATTCAAAAGTCGGGGTTTTTATCCGGCTTTTGTCGTTTATGGGCATGCCGCCCCGAAAAAATCCAAGCGCGGGAAGGGGCATGCTAAGCAGTCTCCTGCGGGAAAGCTCGTCAAGCCAAGAGCAAACCCGATTCCGGCAGCGGTTGAATCCTACGGCAGAGTTCAGTTTCAAAGCGAAGTCTCAAAGATTCTGCAGAACGCTTTCAAGCCCGGACCTATAGGGAGCTTATTGAAGTGAAGTTAAAACCCATTATTGAGGAACTCAGAAATTACTGCCCGTCTTTTGAGCAAAGGGTCTACGGAATAGGGGCTTTTTCTCAGTTAAGCGAATCAGTGTCAACCGAGGCGATGCCAGCCGCGTTTGTTCTTCCTGTTTCAGAGGATCCGCAAGATCCTGCGACATCTTCAAGATATCGGCAGGTTGTGAGATTCAGGTTTGCCGTTCTCGTCATGGTCTCCAATACGGAAGACGAGCAGGGTCTGACGGCGTGGGAAGCGGCCGATGACTTAAAAAAGGAAGTCTTCAGAGCGATTCTGGGTTCCGATGACATTAAGGCGGGCAAAGACTGGATTCAGTTTGAAGGGCTGTCGATTGCGGAGATAAACCGGGCGGCTCTGACCCTTCAGCTTGATTTTTCCTGCGAGTATGAAATCAAGGATGAGCAGACTCGTCATGGTGCAGATATTGACCGCTTGGGCAGATTCCTGAGGATGTACACCGATATTGACGTGATTGCCGAGAAGGGACATCCCGACGGCAGAATTGAAGCAAAAGTTTTAATTGATTTGGAGAAAACTAAATGAGCATTTCATTTAACAACATTCCGAGCGACGTGAGAACGCCGCTTTTTTATGCGGAAGTCGATAATTCGATGGCTAACTTAGCCACTTCGACTCAAACGACCCTTCTTATTGGTCAAATGACCGAAGGTAAGGCAGAGCCGCTTGTGCCGGTTCTGGTTACCGGAGAAAGTCAGGGTAAGGATTTATTCGGCCGCGGTTCTGAATTAGCCCGAATGAATACCGTTTATCGCAAAAACGACCCTGCGGGCCAAGTCTGGGCGATTCCGTTAAGTGATCCGGAAGCGGCCGCTGCGGCTTCGGGCACGTATACGATATCGGGTCTTCCTACTTTAGCCGGCATTTTGAGTGTTTATATCGGAGCTGACCGCGTTCAGGTTCCGGTTGGTGTAGATGATTCTCCGGCTGATGTCGCTTCGGCTATTGCTTCGGTCATTAACGGCAAGCCGGATCTTCCGGTTACGGCAGAAGCATCTTCCAGCGCAGAGGACGCGGAAGTCGAAGAAGGATATGTAACCGTCAGCGCTAAGAATAAGGGCGCAAACGGCAATGACATCGCTTTAGGCTTGAACATTCAGGGCTACGGAGCAGGCGAAGAGACGCCTGAAGGATTAAGCGTAAAGATCACTCCGATGGCAGGAGGTGTAGGCGCTCCTGATTTCGAGACGCTGGATATTGCCCGCATCATGGGAGATGATCAGTACGACTTCATCCTGATGCCGTACTCAGATACCGTATCTCTGGACTATTTTAGAGAGGTCATGAATGATACGAGCGGCAGGTGGGCGTATGACAAGCAGATGTACGGTCATGTTTATACCTGCAGACGAGGTTCGATTAACGAGCTGCAGAAGTTTGGAGCGGCCCGCAATGATCAGCACGCTACGATTATTGGTATTGAGCCGGATGTTCCTTCTATGGCAATTGAGGTCTTAGCGGCCTACGGGGCGCAGAACGCGGCTAAATTGTCTATTGATCCGGCTCGTCCCACTCAAACGTTAGAGCTGATCGGCATCACTTCAGCGCCTCACGGCAAGCGCTTTACCATGAGTGAGCGCCAAGTACTTCTCACAAACGGTATCGCCACCGAGTACACGGAATCCGGCTACATGAGAGTGGAAAGAGCCGTCACGACGTATCAAAAGAATCGTTTTGGTGATGAGGATAACTCGTATCTGGATTCCGAGACTCTGCACACGCTTGCCTACATCATTCGAGCTTTGAGAAGCTGTATTACAAGTAAATACCCGCGTCATAAGCTCGCAAGTGACGGTACGCGGTTCGGAGCCGGTCAGGCAGTGGTTACACCATCCATTATCCGCGGCGAACTTATCGCTATGTATACCAAGCTCGAGGACAAGGCGATTGTAGAAAACGCTGATTTGTTTGCTAAGTATCTTGTCGTGGAGAGAAACGCAGATGACCCCAACAGAATCGACGTATTGCTGCCGCCTGACCTGGTTAACCAGTTAAGAGTCTTTGCTGTATTGGCTCAGTTCCGTCTTCAGTTTAACGAATAAGAGGTGATTTAATGTCAAGAATTGCAGGAATCTGCCACATTACTGTCAACGGCAGAACGATGGATATCTCCGGAGGGCTGACCATTCCGCTTTCGAAAACCACAAAAGAGAGCATTGTGTCGACCAACGGCTCCGTTAATTACAAGGAGACGCCGATCGCGCCGTACATTGACGGAACGTTCCTAATGGATGAAGACTTCCCGATTGAAGAACTGTCCACTATGGACACGGCAACGGTGGTGGCTGAATTGGCTAACGGCAAGAGCTATACGCTCTCAGAGGCCTTCATTGAAGGAGAGATGAACTATGACAGTGACGCGGGAACTGTCGCAATGAAATTTGTGGGAACTAACGGGAGGTGGTCGTAATGGCTTCGTACGTACTGAAGACGCCTATCACTGTTTCAGGCAACAGGATAGAAAAAGTGGATCTGCGTGAACCGACCTTTAATGAAATTTGCGATCTTGGCCTGCCCGGTGATCAAACCGAGCCGGATGGAAAGCTTAAATTGCTTCGCAAATACCTTGTGGTCTGTTCAGGTCTTCCGGAGGAAGCTGTCGGCGCACTGGGGATTAGGGACGCCATGGCCCTAATCGGTAAGGTGTCTGATTTTTTTACAAGTACGGACTAGCGCGGAAGAAAACGGCCGTGAAAGTTTTTTACAACACGGCCCGCTTCTGGGGAGAACGACCCACGGAGCTCTCAAGAGAGCCTTTTTCAAGAGTGATTGAGCTTGCGAAGGAGGCTCTTCGCATTATGGAGGAAGATAAAAAATGGCGGGAAAAGAGTACAGCCTCAAGGCCATCCTTTCCGCGACGGATAAGATAAGCCCCGCGCTCAAGAAGATAGACTCTAATTTCGGAAAGCTCGGGCGCTCCTTTTCCGCCTTAGGCAAATCCTCGGCCGCTTTGGCCGGTAAGTTCGCTTTGCCCCTGACAGTCTTAGGCGGAGTTGGCGGCTTCAGTCTAAAGTCGGCAATGGATAAGTTCACCTCTCTGGGCGATTCTATCGATAAGGCCAGTAAAAGAGCCGGCGTGAGCGCCGCTTCTTTACAGAAACTTCGCTATGCTGCCGGACTCGGAGGTATGTCAGCTGAGCAGATGGATCAAGCTCTGGTTAAGCTGACTTACAACATGGGGAAAGCAGCCAGAGGAGAAAATAAGGAGCTCGCAGCTATTTTTAAGCGCTTGGGTGTCTCTCTCAAGGATTCTAAGGGAAACATTCGCGATGCGGCCGATGTCATGCGCAATCTTGCTCAGGCGGTTAAGAACAATGAATCTCCTGCGGTAAGGCTCAGAATTCTAACGGCCGCTGTCGGCGATGATTTGGCTAAACAGCTGATACCGGTATTGGAGAGCGGAGCGGCAGGGCTCGATGACATGGGCGGCGAGGCAGAGAAGCTTGGCATTGTCATGTCCGATAAGATGGTGGCTGATTCTGCCCATCTTACGGACACACTGAGTAAGTTTTCTCAGGTTTTAGACGGTGTATCGGCCACCATCGGCGCTTCGCTTGCTCCGATCATCGAGAGCATTGTCAAGAGGCTTCAGGATTGGATAGTTGCCAATAAAGATTTAATTGCTCAGAGGCTGGAAAAGATCTTTGAAAAGATCTCTTCGGCCATCGCTCAAATTAACTTTGAGGCAGTGGTAAACGGTATTTTCAACTGTATCGACGGATTCATGAAGTTTGTGGACTCGATCGGCGGATGGGACACGATTATCAAGGGATTTGGCGCTGCCATCGGTCTAATGCTTGCCGGGAATATGATTAGCCTCGGTCAATCGCTTTACGGCGTGGGGGCTTCGTTCGTCTCCGCGTTCGGTCCATGGGGCGTGATTCTTGCCGGTGCAGTCGCTGCCGGTGTGGCTTTATGGAAGAACTGGGATGAAATCACGGCTTGGTTTGAGAAAACCTTCCCGGACTTATCAAAGGTTTTAAGCGGTTTGCCTGAAGGGTTTTCTATCGCCTGGGACAATGCTTGTAAGAACATCCGCGCACTTTGGGACGGTCTTTGCGCGACATGGGACAGTATTAAAAACACTTTTTCATGGGAAGGAATCAAAGGCTCGGCAAAGAAAATGCTCGGATTTTCTGCTCAGGAGAATCATCAGGCGCAGGCTCCGATGCTGGACTCCTCTCAAGTCTCTTCTATGACTCAAGGTTTGATGGGGCCTAGGACTGAGATTGATAACCAGCTGACTGTCAGAGTCGAGGTTCCGCAGGGATTGAACGCTCAGGTAGAAAAAACAGACTCCAATGGAGGAAATATGAGAGCAGAGACCGGAAATTATGCTTTTGTGGGAGCTGACTGATGAACGCGCCGGAATTAAGACGCGCCTCCTTTAGAGGGGTGCCCTTTGAGGTTACAAGTTCAGATTTTAAGGTGGGCAGGCGGACTCAGACTTTTGAGTATCCGCAAAGAGATACGCCGTTTACCGAAGATTTGGGACGCTCTAAAAGGACTATTACGCTGACTGCGTATGTGATAGGAGCCGACTATATTACCCGGATGAAGCGTCTGATTGCGGCTTGTGAAAAACAAGGGTCGGGCAGGCTTATTCATCCGTGGCTTGGTACCATGGAGGTGGTGGCCGTTGATCTTACCTCCCCGAAGTTTGAATCCAACCGCCTCTCCACCGTCACACTTAACTTTGTTGAAAGCGGCAAGTTAGAGTTTCCGAATTCGATTGTTGACGCGGGTTCGCGCTGTTTAAAGGCCGCATCCGCGTTAAGCAATTCCGCCTTTGACGAATTTATCAAAGAATTTGATATTGCCGGAGCTCAGGACTTTGTTAAGAAGACGGTGGGAGAGGATTTTACAAAGCTTCTTTCAGCAGAAAGTTTGAATCGAATCTATCAAGCGTTCGATTTGGCTGATGACTTGGCTGATTTAGCTAACGATGCGATTACATTAGTTAGCGGCTCTCCGGGCTCATTGGGGCAAAGGCTTATGGATGTTCTTGGACTTCAGGGCTTTGCCTCTACTGTTCATGCCTGGAGCGATGTCGCCAATAGATTCAGCCTGCTTACGAAGGAGTCATCTTTGAGCAGCGCGGAGTCTGCAGTAGCTGCTTCCAGGACAACAAGCGAGAGAATTGAGGCGGCCAACGCGGCAATCCAAACGCTTGTAAGGCAGTCCGCTATTTCAAACGCGGTGCTCGCCGCTTCTGAAGTAGGCTCCGAAAACGATAGAGCAGATACATCTGTGGCGGTTCAAACAGCTCCGTACGACGATTTGATTTTGGTTCGGGACAACATTCTTGAGGCGATTGATTCCGAGATGTTTAGAACCCGAAACGATGCGGTCTATGAAGCGTTAAATCAGGCTCATTCCGCAGTGTATGAGGCAATTACGCAAAGAGCGGAGAATCAGGCAAGGCTCGTAACGTTTACGCCTTCGGCGGTGACTCCGGCGCTGGTTTTAGCTTATGACTATTACGGAGACTCAACCAGAGAGCCGGAGATTGTCGGGAGAAATAAGATCCGGCACTCAGGTTTTGTGCCGTCGGTGCCGCTGAAATTGTTGAATGAGTAATGAGGAAAGCTAAGTGAGGAGAGATCGGAATATTCTGTACGATATTCTGAATGTATGCGCACAAGGGTATGAGTGGTCAACGTATTACCCCGGGCGAGGCTATTCAGAAGAAGAATTTAAATACCACTTGGATCTTATTTGCAGGGAAAAGTTAATAGAAGGTCCGAATCTTACATGGAAAGGAAATGATGTGCTGGAGGAGATCGAATCTCAAATGTATTGGGAGCACAAAATAGCGGTTTGGGAGAAGGAGCGACATGCCAAAGAAAATCTCAGATAACACCGTAACTCTTTTTGTCAACGGCAGAAAATACGAGAACTGGTTGGATGTGAGTATTACCTGCACGCTTCAAAGCTTGGCCAGAGTCTTCTCCGTTAGGTCAACCAGAAGTAAAGAAGACCTGACTATAGGTATTCAGCCTCAGGATGAGGTGAAGGTATTTATTGGGGACGATCTTGTTCTGACCGGTTACGTTACTAAGCGGGAGGTAAGTTATTCTGCCTCCGGAATCAGCATTACTATCTCGGGCGCGAGTAAGACGGTCGACTTACAGGACTGCTGCATGCCGCACGGGATGGCGAACTCCTACAAGAATCAGACGCATGAGCAGAACTTAAAGGCGGTGTGCGCTCCGTTTGGAATTGGCGTTGTGGATCAAGTGAAATCGGTGGATAGGAGAAATTTAGAGTTTTCCCCGACGGAAACTGTAGGTGCTGCCGTGACCCGATATCTTCAGAAGAACGGAATTCTGCTTACGGATGATGAGGCGGGTAACTTGGTTATTGCTCAAGCCGGATCCGGAGGTAATGCACACGACACTCTGGAACTAGGGAAGAATATTCTTGAAGGTAAACGTACTCAGGATGCGTCGAAGAGGTTTAGTGATTACGTTACCTTAGGACAGGCCGCCAACCCGACCAGTGAGCTTCCGGTGTCGGCTAATCATCTCAAAGCGACGGCCCGAGATCCAGAGGTTCGGCGTGCAAGGTGGTTTGTAAAGCAAGAGCCTGGGAACGCTTCGACGGAGATTCTTCAGAAAAAGGCGGAGATTATCAAAGATATGAACGCAGGGGAGTCCGATACATTAACCTACAAAGTTCAGGGTTGGCGGCAGAACAACGGCGAGCTGTGGAAGGTTAATACCAAGGTTAGTATTTTCGATTCTTTACTGGAAATAAAAAATATACCGTTATTGATTAGCAAAATTGGATACAGTTTGTCGTCTGCAGGATCAACCGTCGAACTCACGTGCATTTCACCTCAAGCATTTCGACTGCTGGAAGAGAAGGACAGTAAGACTATTGGAGAAACATCGAACTTGTCCGAAATAAAGATTGGCTCTGGTAAAATTTAATTTATCTTTCGGAGGTTGATATGTCGATTCGGTTGTTGTTCGTGTTTTTCTTACTGACAGTCGCGAGCAGTGCATCAGCTGATGTTCGTTATTTCATTAATGAAAAAGGACAGCAAGACTGGGTCTTCGACCCGGATTACAAAGATCCAGCGCTTCATATCACCGAAGAAGATATGAAAGGTATGGTGCACGTTAGTCCCGAGCAAAAACGAAAGATGGATGAAAAGATTTTCAAAGAAGCTCTGGAGAATGAGATCACCGCTCGAATGTATCAGGATCGAGTTGCAACAAGAGAACAGGCTATCAAAGATATTCTTTCTGGCGTTCCTAGGAAAGTCCGCTGAGTTGAAAAATGCACGTCGCCCGCCTAATTCGGCGGGTTTTGTTTTTGCCAAACCGCTAATCCGACAAGCGAGCTTCCGGTATCAGCTAATCATCTTAAAGGAACAGCTTAAGATGGGTGGGTTAAGCGTGCAAGGTGGTTTGTAAAGCAAGAGCCTGGAACGCTTCGACGGAGATTCTTCAGAAAAAGGCGGAGATTATCAAAGAAGTGAATGCGGGAGAGTCGGATACTCTAACTTACAAGGTTCAGGGCTGGAGACAGAGCAATGGAGAGTTGTGGAGGGTTAACTCAGTTATTGGGTTTAAAGATCCGATGCTGGGACCATTTGAGAACGCTTCGTGGATCACAACACAAATCACATACTCTCTGAGTAGTAGTGGAACAACGTCAGTAATGACATTAAGTACAAAATCTCGCTTTAATTTATTTTCTGAACCTGACGCAAAAAAGATTAGAATTGAGGAGAATAGTGATATAAAGAAAGACAGTGGAAAGACTTAAAAGTCGAGGTGGTAGATATGAAAAAGATTCTTTTTGCTTTAGTTCCTCTTTGTTTCGTACTGCCTTCTTTTGCGGGTACTAAATGCGATCGCACTCCTGAAGGCTACGAAACTAATTGTGTACATATTCCAGGATGGAAGGATCCGGCCTTGTATGCCACTGAAGAAGATATGAAGGGTATGGTCTACGTCAGCCCGGAGCAAAAACGAAAGATGGAAGAAAAGATTTTCCGCGAAAAACTGCAAGCAGAGATAACCATACGTAAGTCCCAAGATTTTAGATTAGACGATGCAGGAGCCCTTGCTGAAATCTTGGCTGGTAAACCGCGCAGATTCTAATTGCATCTTTTATAGACTCACCCGCCCAATTCGGCGGGTTTATTTTTGCCTAACGAAAATGAATTTAAAAGCTTTAATAAACAGAGCGACGCTCTCAGCCAAGAACGGAGCTCGAAAACTTCGAACACTGCAGATTCAGCTTCTGGGTGGAGATATCAGAGAGTCGGTAGAGCATTTTGAACCATACGGTTTTACTTCTGAGCCTCATGTCGGAGCTGAAGCTATTGGATTAGCTTTAGGCGGGGATCGTGATCAAACTCTTGCCGTCGTTGTTACGGATCGCCGCTATCGCCCGACTGATCTGAAAGATGGAGAGGTTTGTGTTTTTGATGATCTTGGAAGAAAAATCTATCTCTCTCGCGACGGGATAAGGGTAGAGGGCGTTTCCAGTCCGGTCTTGGTAAACACTTCGGCCTCGGTGACAGTAGATGCTCCTTTGACAAAATGCACGGGAAATCTTGAAGTCGGAGGCAATATCGTTGCAAAAGGCGACATCAAAGATAAAGGAGGCGCTTACTCTATGGCCGGTATGAGAGGAACTTACAACGGTCATACGCATAACGGCGGAGCAACTCCGGACCAAAAGATGTAATGCAGAACAAAAAATTAAGCCCGTTTGAGCAGCGAACTCAGGCGGGCTCTTTCACAACGTGAAAACTATAGCAATATGGATATTTTACAAGATTTAGCGAGAATGTTGAAGATGGCGGACTCATTAAGTTGGTATGCCGCACTGCCTCTTTACTTAATTGGTTATGGGCTGGCGGTGTGGACAATAGCAAAAGCGGTAAAGGCGATAAGAGATGCCTTTAAGTGAGGGGCAATGCAATTTTATTTAAACGGAGCCGAGGCAACTCTAACGGATTTTGCCAAGGATGATTTAGCGAGGGCTGTGGTGAACAGCCTTTTTTCTTGGGCGAGAGCAGAGGACGATGACGAAAGACCGACTGAATCCAAGATGGGTTGGTGGGCGGATTCTTTTTCTGAAGAGGGAGATAAGTTCGGTTCACGGCTTTGGCTGCTGATGCGCTCAAGCCTTACCACTGAAACGTTGGCCCTGGCAGAAGAATACGCTCAGGAGGCGCTTCAGTGGATGATTGAAGACAATATTGCAAGTGAAGTGATCGCAAAGGCTGAGCTTGACGGGATCGATCGTCTTAACCTGCTCATTGAAATTGTTCGTCCTAACCAGAAAACACTTACCGCTCGCTTTGTTGACGTATGGAGTAAGTTATGAGTTTTGAGAGACCAACACTAAAAGAGATCATTGAAAGGCTTGACGGAGACACCCAAAGCCGGTTATCGGTTCCGCAGATGAGGCGCTCTAATGCCAAAGTCTTTGATCGAGTACTGGCTGGTGCGGCCCACTCACTCTATGGCTATATCGAGTACTTGAACCGACAGCAGTTTTTTGATACGGCTGAGAGTGATTATTTGGATCGCTGGGCTTCTATTTATGGATTGACCAGAAAGAAGGCGACAAAAGCTTCCGGCGAGGTTATCTTTCGTTTTTCCGCGGACCTTGTCAATATACCTGAAGGTACCATACTTCAGTCCGATGACGGCATCCAGTACAAGACCACAGGGCCGACAGCCTCCAATGGAAGCACATCTGTAGAAGCGTTAAATGAAGGTATATCCGGCAATCAGCTGGAGGACGATGTTTTGACCTTAGTTTCGCCTATTAGCGGTGTCTACAGCGAGGTCACAATTATTAAGCTTGGCGGAGGAAGTGAGGCTGAAGCGGACGAGAGTCTGAGGGCAAGGCTTCTTTCCAGAGTTAGAGAAACTCCGCACGGAGGGACGGAATCGGATTATGTCCAGTGGGCCTTAGAGGTACCCGGAGTAACCAGAGCTTGGGCGTTTCCGAAGGAGGAAGGAGAAGGCACTGTCACGGTTAGATTCGTCTGTGACGGTATGGATGAGATTATTCCGGATAAGGCGATGCTTGATAAGGTGTTTGAGCATATCGATAAGCTTCGTCCGGTCACGGCTCATCTGTATGTCAGTGCTCCTAAAGTTCGACCGGTAAATATTACGATCGCGGGGCTTCTGCCTGATGACGCCGAAGTTCGGGAGGCGGTAAGACAAGAGCTCAAAGACTTATTCGCTCGAGAAGGCGTGCCGGGACAAAGGATTTACTTATCTCACATTCGAGCGGCGATTAGCGCAGCTTTGGGAGAGGAGGATCATTCAGTCGTCTTTCCAACAGCTGATCCGGTTCCGGAGACAAATAACGAGCTTCCGACTCTGGGAGAGATTTCATGGCAGTAACGGCAAACGAGTATGTAGGCATGCTCAAAGAGCTTCTTCCTCCGGGACCGGTATGGCCAAGAGGGGATTCGGCCAGTTTGTATGCCATGATGTTTGAGGTCTGGGCTATTGAGCTCGCACGCATTGATTCAAGAGCGAATGCGCTGATTACTGAGGCGGACCCTCGCTTTGCGATAGAAACCTTTCCCGAGTGGTTGGAAGAATGGGGCCTTCCGGATGAATGCTTAAAGCTCTGGGGCGCAACAGATATCAACACGTTACGCCGTCTTTTGATTTGGAAGATGACGACCGTGGGCTCTCAGACCCCGCAGTTTTTTATCGATTTGGCGGCCATGTTTGGTTATCTCATTGTGATAGATGAATTTAATGGCTATAGCGTCATGAGCCGAGTGAACGATGTGCTGGCCGACGGCATTTGGCCTCACACTTGGCGCGTCAATGTCATCGGAGGTTCAAACAGTACGCTGCAGTGGCATGAGGTAACCGGAGAAACAAAAGAGGCGCTCGCTTGGTGGGGAGACTCGGTGATTGAGTGCTTGATAAGACGATATGCGCCTGCGCATACCACACTTTATTTTGGCTATTGGGATTATAAGGAACAGGAAAATGGACAGAGCATACGGAGCTAGAGTGGTTCAGGTTGAGCCAAGATTTGCGGAAGATGCCCCTTTGGGATACCCGACGGACGGGTCGAGTACAGGCGGACAGCTTGCGACTGTTCCGAAGGCGCCTTGGTATAACGCGGTAACGGAGGAGATTAGAAACGCGATTGTGGGAGGCGGCTTAACACCGGATAAAAATACACTGGATCAGCTTAATCAGAGCATCGAGGCCAGACTGACAAGGTTGGAGAAGAAAATCGATGAAGCGCTAAAAGGAGTTAGCGACAGAGTGGATAAATTTGAAACCTTCCCGCCGGGGTTCATTATTTATACAGGCTGCTTCATCAATAACCCTAATTGGCTTCTATGCGACGGGAGAGCCGTAAGTCGTTCAACTTATGCCAGTCTGTTTAGAGCGATCGGCACGACGTGGGGCGGCGGTAATGGCTCAACCACTTTTAACATCCCTTATTTGCTCGATAGAGTACTTTGGGGATCTAACTGGGGAGTAGGCCAATATATTGATTCCGGGGCGCCTCCCATCTGGGGAACTATTGGTGACTTCAATGCTTTTGACAATGATACGGGTATGGTGGCCGGGGCTTTTTGGCGTACTTGGACGCGTCACAACCAAGGGTCTCGATCCGGTAGTGATGATGATCATTGGCGAGTTGACTTCGATGCGTCCCGATGTTCTCCTGTATATGGCAGAACAAATCATATTCAGCCGCCTGCCAGCAGGGTTCCCGTATATATTCACATTTAACAGGCTCCGAAAGGGGCTTTTTTAATATCTAAAAGCAAACCGCCAAGAGTAGCGAGCTCAAGGCGGTTTTTGTATGGAGTTAATAAGGGTAACTCTATGAGAATCATTTTAACAAAACATATTTGCAAATTGGTCTGGAAAATGTCACAGGAAAACTCAAAACTTTGCTTGGCTGCAGAGATTGTTCGATGGATTTTTGTCGGGATGGCTGCGGTTGTTCTTTGGTTACTGGTTGTATTCGCTTACCGATTTACGATGGGTTAAGGGAGGTGCATCATGAAAAGACTTTATTACGCAAACGCATCGGATACTCCACCTCTGCCTCCGAAAAATCCGTCCTATGGCTATCCTCAGGACGGGGATCGTTCTCTAAACAGGCTGCCTACTACACTGGGTTCCTATTGGCACCATATGATTACAGAAGAATTCATGAATGTAATCGAAGGCGCGGGGATTGAGCCAGATGAAAATAATCTGCATCAGCTGGCCGATATTTTCGAAGATTTCAGACAGCGGGCGTTCAAAGCTGAAGGATTCGCGGGAGATGCTCAGGACTGGGCTAATAAAGCTAAAGAGTTTGCAGAGGCGGCTCAGGCTGAGGCGGATTCAAAAGTTGCTCAGGTTAGAGAGGCAGGAGAAACTCAGGTTGCGGCAGTTAATGCAGCCACGGCCGCTTCCCGGGAGGAGATTGAGCAAAAGACAGCGGAGCTGGAAGAGAAACTTCAGACTCTTATAGCGGCTCTGGATGCAAAGGGCGGGGAACAGGTCAATCTTGTTAAGCTTCAGGCTCAAGAGATCCTTGATGCAATCCAGCTCTCGAAGAATCAGGTCGAAGAACTTGTAAATTCAGCCGGTTATTCGATGAGGTGGCTTACTGACGCGCATGAGGGAACTAACCTTACAGCCGCTTTAACGCCGAATTCTAATGCCAAAGTTGGAGATCATATTATCAACAGCAGCGGCGAAGTGTTTGAGCTTACCGAGCTGAAGGGAACGGAAATTGTCCTTGGTCCGTGCCTGGCTGTTTTTGGTGATGTCGGTCCTATGGGACCCGCCCCGGAGATTTCCATAGAAGTGAGTATGCTCGATAGTGGAGCTCGTCCGGAAGTGGAAAGAAGCGGGGCGGATGAGTCGCCGCACTTTAACTTTAAGATTCCAAAAGGGGATAAAGGTGATCCTTTTGTCTATTCGGATTTTACGGCTGAACAATTGCAGGCTTTAAAAGGACCGAAAGGAGATAAGGGCGATCCTCTGACATTTGGTGACTTGACCGAAGAACAGAAAGCTGAGCTCAAAGGTGAAAAAGGCGATAAAGGTGATCCGGGCGAAGCGGCGGATGTTTCTAATTTAGTCCCTAGGACCGGAAACAGAGGCTCACTTGCGGGTTACCAGGATACGCCGACGCAAGAAGCGTCTGCGGAAAAAGTTTACACAGTGGGAAAGGACAGCCCGGACATTTTTGATTTTGGAGGGATCGGAGCTATTGGCACGACGGATATTTCGTCTGATGATGCATCTTGGATCAAGGTAGCTCGGCTTACAAGTGTGAGTCCGCAGATAGTAGTAGGTGCCGGATGGTCTTTTGTCGGAGGAGAGGCTCCTACGTTGGAAACAGGCGGAGTTCTGGTTTTCTTTAAGTGCAACGCAAAGGGTTATATCAATTACCTAAGTCTTACAGCCTAGGAGGAAATATGCTTCGAAAATATACTTTTAACGGGAAAGAATACCGTTCAGGCTATGCGGTTCGTCAGGCGATTTGGAAAGAAGATAGGAAGGCTTTTGGCGAGGAGCCTGAAGAAAACAAGGCTGAGTTTTGGGAAAAACTCGGAGTTGCATATACGGAGGAGCCTGATCCGGAACCTCCGGCTCAAGTGCAGACAGAAAGAGAAATCTTTTTGCTTAAGGCTCAACTTCGAGAGACTGATTATGTGGTTATCAAGATTGCGGAAGGTGCGGCAAATATCGAGGAATACTCGGAAGTTATCACCCAGAGAGAATCTTGGAGAGCTCGGATTAACGAGTTAGAGGCTCAGCTTAATGGAGGCGGAAATGTTTAACCGTCCCACATTGCTGATGAACTCGTTATCAGCGGCCCCGCAAGCATGTTTTTCGCTTCGTATTCCTTATCTATACAACGACCGGGATTACTGTGGAGACCCAAAGAATACACCCGGGCATGAAAATGGTTCGGGGTCTCCCGGTCCATGCGGAGGGTGCTTCAATTTGGAGCTTCTGGATGCGGACGGAGAAACAATAGCGGCGCTAAAAAACAAAGATCGCTATGACGCAGACCCTTATGAAATGTTTCATGGAACATGGGGCGATTTTTATGGCTCGGCTCGTTCATTCTATGAGCCTCTGTCTTTGGTAAATCCTGCCAAGAGGAATACTCCAATACGAACGATTAGGTTTAATTTTTGTTTTTTTGACGGTGAATTTGCAACGATGCTTTCTCGGAGGCCCCTTGCGGCAGACCGTATAGGGAGCATGCGGATGCTTCTGGAAACCACAACCAATACCTATCAGGTAATGAGGGACAGTGCTATTTACTGCTATTACTATTTTTTCGGCACGCCAGATGGCGAGGAAATTGGAGGCCTGATGATAAGCGACTCGAATGGAGAGCAGGCAGATGTGAGCGTGAATATTCCAGAGACTTTGACTATTTACTACAAGGACGTTCGCCAGATCAGTGTGGCGGTGACGTCAGGACTGGTTATGTGGATGTATCCGCCCGATATAGGTGACATTGTGTAGCCGTCTTCAAATAACTCTTTAATTGGAGTTTTACGTGATTAAACATACTGACTTACTCAATACTCTCATCGCCTGCGTGGGAGGTCTCGGTCTGATCGCAGGGCTTCTCCGATACGTTGACGACTGGAGAGAAAAACGAAAAGAAAAGCTAATTGAGTTCTCTGTCCTTGAAGCACTGTGGGAAGCACTATCAGGAGGCGTTACCGCTATCGGTGTCTTCTGGATTCTTGAAGGCTATGGCGTCAACGAGCTTGCCGCCGTCGGGATTTCATTTATGGCTGCATATCTCGGCGTCCGAATTATTGCGCACTACATCAAACGATTTCTGGATAACAGATTAGGAGCTAAATCATGAGCGTCTTTTTAAATGAATGGGCAATCCGCCTATGCAGATCAGCGGCTATAGCGATTGCGGTGTGCTTTGGCTTTCTGCTTGGTTATTACTACTGCGAGAGGTC